>CAZJGM010000062.1:0-10300 GCA_964545675.1 uncultured Lachnospiraceae bacterium
TTAAAAAGTGTATAGTATAAAAAACTGAAGGAGAAACCTTATGTCAAAGTACAGCCAAACCCTCAAAGATAAGATGCTAAATGAAATGATGCCACCAAAAGATAAATCTGTAGCTGAATTAGCTAAAGAGCATGGTCTATCAAGACAAACTCTTTATAAATGGAAACGCCAAGCCAAAGAAAAAGGAATGGTGATCCCTAAAACAAATACCAACTCAGAGAACTGGGATCCTAAGGATAAATTTCATATTGTTCTCGAAAGTGCTACTTTAAATGAAATTGAACTTTCCGAGTATTGCCGAAGTAAAGGTCTTTACGTTGAACAGGTCATTGCCTGGCGAAATGCCTGTATGCAGGCAAATGGTGGAATTGCAGAAGAAACTGCAATGTTGCAACGCAATTTAAGGGATCAAGACAAAGCCTTTAAACAACTTCAAAAAGAACTTAATCGCAAAGAAAAAGCTTTGGCTGAAGCTGCCGCACTTTTGGTTCTTCAAAAAAAGTGCCGAGCGATCTGGGGGGAAACCGAGGACGAATGATCCTCCCTGCCGATCGCGCCACTGCCATCACACTTATTAAGGAAGCCGTCACAGCTGGAGCTAGTGAGAAAAAAGCCTGTTGGATTATGGGGATTGATCAGCGCACTTTATTTCGCTGGAAAAAACGCCCTGAAGATCAGCGACCCCATGCTAAGCATCCTGAACCTCAAAATAAGCTAACGCTTGAGGAAAAACAGGTAATTTTAGATCATATGAACAGTGACCGTTTTAAAAGTCAGCCACCCAGTCAAATGGTACCTCAACTCGCTGATGAGGGTATCTATCTTGCTTCAGAGTCAACGATCTACCGAATTTTAAAAGCCGCAAAACAACAAAACCATCGTGGTCGTAGCGAAAAACCCGTCAAACGTACGGCAACCACCCATTGTGCTACTGGGCCAAATCAAGTATGGATGTGGGATATTACGTGGCTTAAAGGCCCCATTTCTGGACAATTTTTCTATCTTTATCTAATTTTAGATCTTTACAGTCGTAAAATTGTTGGCTGGGAAATTTGGTCGGTAGAGTCCGCCGAGCATGCTAGTACCTTGATGCGAAAAACTTGCTTGTCTGAAAAGCATACTGGGCAGATGCCATTAGTGCTGCATTCTGATAACGGGAGCCCGATGAAAGGTGCGACTCTTTTAGAAACATTGTATCAATTAGGAATTACCGGCTCCAGAAGCCGCCCTCGTGTTAGTAATGATAATGCCTATGCCGAATCGATTTTTAGAACCTGCAAATATCGCCCAGATTATCCTTATAAAGGGTTCTTGGATATCAATGAAGCAAGACAATGGGTACTGAAATTCGTCCATTGGTACAATTATGAACATCATCACAGTGGTATTAATTTCATTACCCCTAATCAACGACATACCGGCATGGCTGCCGATATTTTAAAAAATCGACAACGTGTTTATGAACAAGCAAAGCATAAAAATCCTAATCGATGGGCGCGTCATTGTCGAAAATGGGAGCTTGATGACAAAGTTTTTCTTAATCCGGTAAAAAAGGATGAACAAGATTCAATTAAAATTTCAACTGCATAAGTGAACAAAATAAATGATGAAAAAATTAGAAAATGATGACAACTAGCTTGACAAACACCGATAAGAAGAAACTTAGGAGTTGGGAGGAGGACTAAATGTTACACAGTGAAGATGCAGATATCAATAAGGTTATTCGAGATATTATAGAACTTGATTCTAGAGCAGTTCGCATCAAAAAAAATGTTGTGGCACGAGGTGAGGAAATTCTTGATAATGTTAAAGAAAAAATTAAAAAAACTGAGAAACTAGAAATTGAGAATGCTAAGTTAGTGGCAAGAGAAAATTACAGAGCCCAAATTGAGCAAGCAGAATCAGAGCGAGAAGCGATTATTGCAGATATGAAAGAAGAAATTCAAAAAACCTATAATCGCTATAATGAAAAAAAAGATCAAAAAGCACAGGAAGTCATTGAAATATTATTTGATGATCGCAAAATTTAGGAAAAGTGTGTGAAAAGATGACTAATAGCAAATATGCCGCAGTCGTTACAAAAGCGAGGGCCATGCGAGCCCGTCGTGTAACAGATGAGGATTTTAAAAATCTGATTAAAAGTCAAAAATTAAGCGAGATTTTTAATTATTTAAAGGATCGCACTTATTATGGTGATTTCTTAAAGGTGTTAAATCCAGAAAATCTTCATCGGGCTGAAATTGAAGCTCGTCTCACTGATTTAAAAGTAAAAGAAATAGAGAAACTTATGCATTACTTATCAGGAGTCGATAAACGCTTTTTGGAAACTTTTTTAATTCGATTGGAGATTGAAGCCTTAAGAGTCTTAATCAGAGGCTTATCGAGACAAGAAGACCTTGATCAATTCAAACCCTTGATGGTTTATTCAAAAAAATTTTCAAAGGTCCCTTTTGAGCAATTGATAGCAACAAAGGATTGGGAGAGTTTTAAAAAGGCACTTATGGGAACTGATTATTTTCGAGTTTTGGAAATTTATAAAAATATAGAAGATCGTGATGAATTGGTAATTGTTGAGAAAAATCTTGATCGTTATTATTACGACTTAACAAGAGGGCGTTTATTAGAACTTAATCAAAAAGAAAATAAAGAGTTGGTCATTGCCTATCGGCGGAATATCGATTTGCTTAATATTATATCTATTTATCGGAGCAAGAAATTTTACAACCTCTCGCGAGAAGAGTTGATTGTTTACTCCCTTCGAGGTGGTTATGAATTCCCTGAGAAAAAGTTAGATCTTTTAATTGAAGCAAAAAATGTTGATGAAATGAAAGATGTCTTAAAAGGGTCTTCTTACTATTTTCTTTTAGATCATACTAAAACCATCGATTTATACATGGAAAGACGAAGACAACGTTATATGTATTATCATTATCTTAAACTTTTTGCAGAAACAAAAAATGGAATAGGCGTGATCATTGCTTATATTAGACTGCTTGATTATGAGGTTGAAGATATTACAGCGGTGATTGAAAGTAAGCGTTACCGGATGAAACCGGAAGAAACAGAAAAATATTTAATCAGGTCCTTTGAGTAGGATGTGGAAGGAAAAAATCAATGGCAATTGAAAATGTAATAATGATGGATGTAATTGGTAAAATTAAAGATGTAGATAATTTTGCTAAAGATATTTTTCTTTTTAACGAGATCCAGATTGTTGATGCCATGCATGAAATTGATATCGGCCGGTTTATTCTTCCAATTAGCGAAGAGAATATTGGAGAATTATTGGGATTTTCTCAATTAGTATCCGGCGAAACAATAATGGACGAAAAGAAATATGTTAATATGGTTAACAAGCTCAATGGCCTTTATCAAGATAAACTAAAAATTGATAAAGAGCTTATTGCAAAAGATGAATGCGATATTGATAAAGCACTTGATTATTATCAGGCTTTTGATAAACGAATGGCTTTGGATTATAAAGATTTAGAGGACATGAAAAATAGGCTAGCTGCTTTGGATAAGAGCAGACAGGCTTATTCTTATCTTGATGAATTGACGGTGGATATGTCTGAACTTGATAATATGGAAAACTTTGCCTATTCATTAGGATCGGTAACAAAGGACAATGCATCAAGGCTTAAAGGAATTTACAATAGTGTAACATCGATTCTTTTTCATGTCGGCAATAAGGAAAACAATGAAGAAGTGTTTATGATTATCTCGCCAAAGGATTTAAAAATTGAATCGGATCGGATCTTAAAGGCTCTTAATTTTAAACATATTGAAGGTCTAGACCCTAAATACGATAAAAGTCCTAAAGAGAATTTAAAAGTAATCATTGAAGAAATGAATAGGCTTCAAAAAGAATATGATCAATTATTCGCCAAACTTAATACAGACCTTAAAAAAAATCAAGGAATTGCCTATGAAACCTTTAATATCCTTGCTTTATTTGCAAACCTCAAGGTTATCAAAAAAGATATGGCCTTTAGTGAAGAAAATTTTTATTTCTCAGGATGGGTTTCTAAAAGAGATAAAAAACGCATTCAAACAATTCTATCCAAGTATTCAGATATGATTGTTATGTTTTCCGATTCTGATGAGGGCATGGGAAAAACACCGACCAAGCTGAGAAATAATTGGCTGGTTAGGCCCTTTGAAAGTCTGGTAAAAATGTATGGGATCCCATCCTATAATGAGTTAGATCCGACACTTTTTTTAAGTCTCTCCTACCTGCTTTGTTTTGGCTTTATGTTTGGTGATGTGGGTCAAGGGATTATAGTGGCCCTAGGTGGGCTTTTACTTACTAAAAAAGGCTTAGACCTAGGCAAGGTCTTGATTCGATTAGGGATTGTGTCAACTTTCTTTGGTTTTATGTATGGCAGCATCTTTGGACTTGAAGAGGTCATTGAGGCTATTTGGATCCGGCCCTTTGATGAGGTCAATCAATTATTGCTTACAGCTATTATCATTGGTGTTGGTCTCCTTCTAATTGCGTATATTTATAGTATTATTAATAAACTAAAACAAAAGGATTATAAAGAAGGGATTTTTGGAAAAAATGGACTTTGTGGCTTATTATTGTATGCGTCAATTCTTGGAATTGTAAGCATCAACGTCCTTAGCTTAGAGGCTGCTAAAGCCTTTATTCCATTGTTAGTAATTCTAGCCCTTGTAATCGTCTTTATTGTTCTAATCCGAGAGCCTTTGGCTAACTTTCTCATTTACAAAAAAGCACTTTATGATGAATCAGCTTCTGAATATTATGTAGAGAGTGGATTTGAACTATTTGAAATGTTTTTGGCCATGTTTTCTAACACGGTATCTTTTATTCGGATAGGTGCATTTGCCCTAGTTCATGTGGCTTTATTTATGGCCTTTCAGACCCTAGCAGTGATGACAGTTAGTAGCTTCGCAGAGATCACTATTTTGATCATTGCCAATATCTTTATCATTGGCTTAGAGGGGCTGATTGTCTTTATTCAAGCATTGCGATTACAATATTATGAATTATTCAGCAAATATTATACTGGTGAAGGTGATGAATTTAAGCCAGTTAATCTTGATATCAAACTATTTTAAGGAGAATTCAAATGAATGTATTAACATTAATTACAATCGGAGCAGGCTTACTCGTATTAGCAACAATCGGTGTTGGAATTTTTTATGTTTATGTTGATTGTGATGAGAAAAATTTAAAAATGAAGAAGTTTCTAAAGGTTAATCTATCAACCTTTATTCCGTTGTTAGCTGCATCATTAATTTTTATGGCACCAAATGTTGTTGCTGCTGCAACTGAAGGAATTTCCGGAAGTATTACAGATGCCGGTCTGGGATATATTGCAGCGGCATTATCAACCGGTTTAGCCTGTATCGGTGGCGGTTACGCTGTTGGTGTTGTTGGTTCAGCAGCCCTTGGTGCCGTTTCAGAAGACCAGAAAATTTTAGGAAAAACGCTAATTTATGTTGGCCTAGCAGAAGGGGTTGCCATTTATGGTTTAATTATTGCAATCTTAATTATCGGAAGCCTCTAAGATGAAATCCTTTTTAATCAGTGAAAATAGGGATTCCTATCTCGGTATGCAATTAGTGGGGATTGAAGGAATTTATGTAAAAACTCAAATAGAAATCGAAAGTGCTTTTAAAAATGTGCTAAAAGATAAAGAAATAGGGATTATTTTCTTGACTGAAAAGGCCTTTTTGATGATTGAAGATTTAGTAATGGAAGCGAAAAAAACATATTTTTCTCCATTGATTACAATAATACCCGATCGCTATGGTTATCAACGGGATCAGGGCATGATTAGCCGATATATTAAAGAATCGGTGGGATTATAAGGATGTGATGAAATGATTTCGATAGAAGAAAAAATGCGGGTGTTTTCCCAATATCTTATTAATAAGGAACGCAGCTGGGGAAAAGAAATTATTAATGATGCAAAAGCCAAGCAAAAAGAACTCGCTGAAAATTCAGAAAAATTAATACAACGTGAAAAGAAGGCGATTGAAGAACAGAGTTATCGGCAAATTTATCGCGATAAAAATAAAATAATTGCTGAAGGTAAAAATAAGGCAAAAAGTCTTCAATTGGCACAAAAAAAATTAATGCTAGAAGATTTTAATGACTTAATTTTAGACCGGGCCAATGAAATGGTCACCGGAGACCTTTATGAAAATTATTTAAGAAGCTCAATGGATAAAATTAAAACTATTTTTACAGATCGAAAAAAATTAACCATTAAGGCAAATTTAAAGGACATGGAATTGATTAAAGCTTTGGCAAGTGAGAAATTAGATGACTACACGATTGATTATCAGGAAATTACTAAAAATGGCTTTATTCGAGGGATGATTGTCGAAGATGATGAAAGTCGCATTCAAAGTGATTTTAGCATGAAGAATACGATTCAATCGAATTACAAACTGATTGGGATGACACTTAATGGATTTATGAAAAAGCAGGTGAATTAGATGGCAGTAAGCGAAAGAAAAAAAGAGGGAATTATTTCTGCCATTAATGGTCCGGTTCTTGAAGGAAAGAATATGCTAGCCTTTAAAATGCGTGAAATGGTGACAATTGGTGAAAAAAGGCTAATTGGTGAGGTTATTGTCCTAGAAGATGACCTGGCTACTATACAGGTTTACGAAGAAACAGAAGGCCTTAAAATTGGTGAAAAGATTGAATCAACAGGCCATCCTTTAAGTCTTAATTTAGGACCGGGGATGCTTAAAAATATGTTTGATGGGATTCAACGACCACTTAAAAAAATTCAGGAAATTTCACCCGTTTTTATCCCAGAAGGGATTGGGCTTTTATCCATTGATGAGAAAAAAAAGTGGGAAACTAAAATTACTGTCCATATTGGTGAGACTCTTGGCCAAGGGGACTGTTTTGGAGAAGTTCAGGAAACTGAAGTTATTGTCAATCGACTACTTGTACCCCCGGGAATTTCCGGGAAAGTTAAGACCGTCGTAAGTTCGGGCGACTATACGATTGTCGACTCCTTAGTGACCCTTGAGGATCATGATGGGAAGATACATCATTTAAAAATGGCCCATGAGTGGCCGATTCGTATTCCACGACCGACGGCCTACCGTAGCGAGCCCCTAGTTCCTTTAGTAACAGGACAACGGGTTATTGATATCTTTTTTCCCATCGCTAAAGGGGGGACGGCGGCGATTCCAGGCGGATTTGGAACTGGTAAAACAATGACCCAGCACCAATTGGCCAAATGGTCCGATGCGGATATTATCGTGTATATCGGTTGTGGTGAACGTGGCAATGAGATGACAGAAGTTATTGAAGACTTTCCCAAATTGGTCGATCCGCGGTCTGGAAAATCAATAATGGAGCGAACCGTACTAATTGCTAATACCTCAAACATGCCGGTAGCAGCTAGGGAAGCTAGTATTTATACCGGTATTACCATTGCTGAATATTTTAGAGATATGGGTTACGCCGTAGCAATGATGGCGGATTCAACCTCTCGTTGGGCAGAAGCACTTCGAGAAATTTCCGGACGCTTAGAAGAAATGCCAGCTGAAGAAGGCTATCCGGCTTATCTGCCTTCACGAATCGCTGAATTTTACGAACGGGCAGGTTTCTTTAATACCCTTGAAGGAAAAGAAGGATCAATCACGATTATTGGGGCTGTATCACCGGCAGGTGGGGATTTCTCAGAACCGGTGACGGAAAATACCAAGCGGTTTGTTAATGTCTTTTTAGCTCTCGATAAAAACCTCGCTTACGCCAGACATTATCCAGCTATTAACTGGCTAGAAAGTTATAGTGGCTATTTAAAGAGTTTATCGGATTGGTACGAAGATCATGTTGGGGTCGATTGTATTGTTCTTCGCAATAAGATGTTAGAACTTCTTTATGAAGAAAACAAGTTACAAGAAATGGTCATGTTAGTTGGTGAGGATGTCTTACCTGATGATCAGCGATGGATCTTGGAGATTGCAAAAATTATTAAAGTCGGCTATTTGCAGCAAAATGCTTATAATAAAGAAGATACCTATGTACCACTTGAAAAACAATATCGAATGCTTAAAGCCATCGATTACTTGTTTGAAAAGGGTAAGCTTGGTTTAAAATATGGAATCCCAAGCTCACAATTAAAAAGTTCTGATTTATTTAATCAATTCATTAAACTTAAATACACCATACCCAATGATGATTTAAGTGGCCTAGATCGATTAAAAGATGACATTGATAAATATTATGAAACACTATTTAAACGCTATGGGAATTAGGAGGGGACTATGAAAAAAGAGTATTTAAGAATCGATAAAGTGGTGGGACCACTCATAGTCATTTCTGATGTCGATGATGTTTTTTACGGTGAAGTGGTAAATATCGTTGAAAAGACCACTGGGGCTGTAAAAAAAGGAAAAGTAATTAAAATTGAAGAGACCAAGGTGACCATTCAGGTCTTTCAAAATACATCGGGCTTATCAGCTGGTAATAGTGTTGTTAAATTTACTGGTGAAGCCTTTAACCTCCCAGTATCTCTTGATTTACAGGGACGTATTTTTAATGGGGTTGGCCAGCCCATCGACCAAGGTGCCGATATTTTTAGTGCCGTGGAAGCCAATATTAATGGGCGACCGATTAATCCCATGTCCAGAGAATACCCTAGAGATTATATTCAAACCGGTATTTCATCGATCGATACATTAGCTACCTTGATCCGGGGACAAAAACTACCAATTTTTTCAGGTAATGGCCTACCACATAATGAATTAGCAGCCCAGATCGTTAGGCAAGCCCGTTTAGGTGAAGGGATTAAAGACGATTTTGGAATCGTTTTTGCAGCCATCGGGGTTAAGCATGATGATGAGAAATTTTTTAGAAAGAGTTTTGAAGATGCCAATGTCATGGACCGGGTGGTGATGTTTGTTAATTATGCCGATGATCCGATTGCTGAGCGAACGACAACGCCGCGCTGTGCCCTAACAGCCGCTGAATTCTTGGCTTTTGAGAAAAACATGCATATTCTAGTGGTGATGACCGATATTACCAGTTACTGTGAGGCCCTTCGGGAAATTTCTTCAGCTAGAGAAGAGGTTCCTAGTCGAAAAGGCTATCCTGGATACATGTATTCGGATTTAGCCTCTTTGTATGAACGGGCCGGTATGCTCAGTGGTCGGAAAGGGTCGATTACTTTTTTGCCAATTTTAACCATGCCAAATGATGATATTACTCACCCCATTCCTGATTTAACAGGCTATATTACCGAAGGTCAAATTGTGTTGGGGCGTGATCTTTTTCAAAAAAGTATCTATCCGCCAGTAGCGGTATTGCCCTCGCTTTCACGCCTAATGAAGGATGGGATTGGTCAAGGCTTTACTAGAGGTGACCACGCCGAGGTGGCTAATCAGCTTTTTGCATCCTATTCAAGGGTTCAGGAAGTACGAGACTTATCGCAAATTATTGGCGAAGAAGATTTAAGTGAAACGGACAAGCAATATATGAATTTTGGTCGGCAATTTGAACGATTGTTTATCAATCAAGATTTTGATGAAAGCCGTGATCTAGTCGAGAGCTTAAATTTAGGTTGGAAACTATTGTCCTTGCTGCCACTTTCTGAACTTGATCGTTTGAGCCCTGAAAATATCGACCAGTATTTTCCAAAAGAAACGTAGGTGATAAAGTGGCGATTAAAACGACTCCTACCAAGGCAAATCTGATAAAAGCAAAGGCACGCCTGAGTTTCTCGGAAAAAGGGTACAACCTTCTTGATAAAAAAAGAACCATCTTAATTCAGGAATTGATGACCCTAGTTAGTGAAGCAGAACGGATTGAAGTGGAAATTAGTCAGATCTTTGCAGAAGCTTACGAAGCCTTACAACAAGCCAGTATCAGTATGGGCCTATCGCACTTAGAAGAATTTGCCTTGTCGGTGAAAGAGGAAATTCCTTTTGATATTCGGGCAAAAAGTGTTATGGGGATTGATATCCCTGAGGTAAATTATCAAAAAGAGTGTGAAAAGGTTCTGCCCTATGGCTTTTATGAAAATAACCCAGCTTTAGATATTACCATTAATCGCTTTAACGATGTCAAATTTTTATCCTATCAACTAGCTGAAATTGAAACAAGGGCCTTTAAGCTTTCACGAGAGATTAAAAAAACTCAGAAATCAGCCAATGCCTTAGAAAAGATTCAAATTCCTCGCTTAAAAGAGGAAATTAAAACAATTCAAGAAACACTTGAAGAAAAAGAGCGAGAAGAATTTTTTCGCTTAAAAAAAATAAAAGATAAAACAAAATAACAAAAACTGATCTTACCCCCTAA
>CAZJGM010000063.1:0-6875 GCA_964545675.1 uncultured Lachnospiraceae bacterium
CATGATGGGGATAAGATTTTAACCCACTGCAATGCCGGAGCCCTAGCAACGGCGGATTATGGGACCGCTTTAGGGGTGATTCGAGCAGCTATCGAAGGAGGAAAAGAAATTTCCGTTTATGCCGATGAAACCAGGCCTTTTTTACAAGGGGCCCGTTTAACAGCCTATGAACTTCATGCCGATGGGATTCCGGTGACCTTGATTACCGATAATATGGCCGGCTGGATGATGAAGCTAGGAAAGATTGACGGGGTCGTCGTTGGTGCCGATCGGATCGCCAGAAATGGTGATGTGGCTAATAAAATTGGCACCTATTCGGTTTCCGTTTTGGCTAAGGCCCATGGCATTCCCATGTACGTAGCAGCCCCAACATCAACCATTGATTTTGCCATAGCATCTGGTGATGAAATTGAGATTGAAGAACGAGACACCCGTGAAATTAGTCATATCGGGGACCAGCAGATTGCTCCAGATGGGATCATGATGGAAAATCCGGCCTTTGATGTTAGCCCCCACCAAAATATCACGGCAATTATTACTGAAAAAGGGGTGGTTTATCCGCCCTATGATATTAATATTCCCAAATTAAAGGAATTTTGATGAAATACAGTATGTTTTCTTGGTTTGGCTATTTTATGCCTTTTAAAGAACGGATTAAAATTATCGCTGAAGCCGGTTTTGATGCAGCGATGATTTCTTGGGAAGATGAAGAAGCCCCTTGGCCGATTAAAAAAGACCAATTTCCAGAAATTGTCCGTAAGATGAACTTGGAAATTACCAATATCCATGCCCCTTTTATCGGTTATAACGATATTTGGCAAGCATCTCGCTTGGAAATCAAACCGAAACTGAGAAAATTCCAAGGCTTTATCAAAGATTGCCAGCGTTTTGATATCCCAGTGATGGTCGTACATACCAATGATCTTGATGCCTTTAGTCCAGACCTAGATAAGGGACGGGCCTTTTTTTCAGAACTTGTTAATACGGCTGAAAAATATGGTGTGGACCTGGCCGTCGAAAATGTTTCACGCCAAGATCTTTTGGAATATTTATTAAGTCAAATTGACCATCCCCGATTTGGCTTATGTTACGATAGTTCCCATGATTTTTTAGAAGTGGCCAATCGGGGACGAATTTTAAAAAGTTTTAAGAAACGGATTAAAGCACTCCACTTATCGGACAATGATTTCTTAAAAGATCGGCACTGGATTCCCGGAGAAGGAAAGATCCCTTTTGATAAGCTGATGCCTGAAATCTTAAGTATTCCAGGCCTAGAGACGATTTCCTATGAGGTGATCGCTAATGAAAGTTGGCAAAAGAAGAAGCCCCTTGACTTTGCCAAGGCAGTGAAAAAAAGCTTAATAAATAAGAAATTGAAATAATCGGATACTTATGATAAAATTTCAGAGATTAAATAGTTAAGGAAAAGGGTGAGAGTCCCTTGCAGCCCCCGCTACTGTAATTGTTTTTTCAAAATGATCGATCGATGGTCGTAGAGAAAATAAGCAAAAGCCAGGAACTTATTAATTTTCTTCGGTGGGAAGATGTATGTTAAACACTTGTTTAATATCCAGCCTCCTAAGGATGCTGGATTTATTTTTGTGAAAAAAGGAGGAGTAAATGAAGAAGAACTATACAATAATGATTGTTTTATTAGTAATGAGCTTGATTTTTTTTAGTGGATGTCAAGAAAATGAGAACTTAAACACCACAGGACCAGTCCAAACAAAAACTGGGGAAACGGTTTATCCAATTACTTTCGTTGATGGCAGAGGGAATGATATTTCTATTGAAAGGGAGCCTGAAAAAATCGTATCCCTAGCACCGGCCATGACCGAGACTCTTTATGCCCTCGGGGCAGAGGATAAACTAGTGGGTCGGACCGATTATTGCTATTACCCAGAAGAAGCATTGGCGATTACCAGTATCGGAAGCTTTAATTCCCCTAATCTTGAAAAGATTATCGAATTAGGGCCGGAAATTATTTTATCCTCTGACTTCGTTTCCGATGAAATGACAGGTCAACTCGAAGCCGTTGGGGCCAAGGTAATTGTCTTTAATCCAAATAGTATTGATGGGATATTAAATAATATCATTCAAATTGGTGAAATTGTCAATGCCAATGAGACAGGGCAAGAAATTGTCGATGCCATGCAGGCAGAGCGTGAGGCACTTGTTGCCAAGACCGCAGACGTTGATAAGCAACGGTCGGTTTTTGTCGATATTGGTGGTTTTTACAGTGCCGGGCCGGGCTCGATGATGGATGCCATGCTAAGAGAATTAAATGCCATTAATATTGCTGGCGATGGTTCGTCCCAATGGGTGCAAGTTAGCACGGAAGAGATTATTGCTGATAATCCTGATGTTTATATTTCCTTATTTGCCCAAGCAGATGAAATTAAAGCGACACCGGGTTTTGATAAGATCAATGCCATCAAAAATGATCGCTTGATTTATATTAATGATCAATCGGAACAAAATGATATGATTTCCAGATCAGGTCCACGCATTATTAAGGGCATGGCCTTGCTGGCTGAAGCCATTTATCCGGAACAATTTTAACGTATAAAAGGGCGACGACTGTTCGCCCTTGAGTTTTCTTTTAAGCCTTTTTAAAAGAGCCTTCAAGGATGGCTAGTCGTTAAAATAGGAGAAGTAGATGAAACGAAAAAAACTGATGGTCGGAATTTCCATTGTCCTTTGCCTGATAATTATCTATGCCTGCACCTTGATTGGGGTGGCATCGATCTCTTTTTGGGATGCCAATAAAATATTGATTGATCAATTTCTGGGAATTGATTTAGGAATGGAAGGCATCAATGAAGGGATGATTGCCATTATTTGGAATGTCCGCCTGCCCCGGATTATTTTAGCTTTCTTGACCGGATCAGTCCTAGCACTTTCAGGGGCCGCTTATCAAGGAATTTTTAAAAATCCCATGGCTGATCCTTATATTTTAGGGGTTTCTTCGGGAGCGGCCTTAGGGGCGGCAATTGGCATTGTTTTTAATTTTTCCAGTGGTTTTTTTGGCCTTAATGGGACAGCCTTGTTGGCCTTTGTCGGTTCACTAACAACCATCCTGGTGGTCTATAGGATCTCTAAGGTCGGGCGCAGGGTTCCGGTGGCGACGCTTCTTTTAAGTGGTATTGCTATTGGTCAGTCAATTAATGCAATCATGTCCTTGCTGATGATCTTTAACCAAGACAGTTTAAATCAAATTATGTTTTGGACCATGGGAAGCCTGAATGGTAAAGGTTGGGATCAGGCAATTTTAGTTCTTCCTTATATTATTTTAGGGACAATGGTGATGTTTTCTTCCATGCGCGAGCTTGATATTATGTTAATGGGCGAAGAAACAGCGACCCAACTTGGCGTGGACACCGAAAGATTAAAAAAGAAAGTGCTGATTACCTCATCACTGATGACCGCAGCGGTGGTCTCTGTTACCGGAATTATTGGCTTTGTCGGCTTGATTGTCCCCCATATTGTCCGTATGGTTACCGGTCCTAAACACCGGGTCCTGATGCCTTTTTCAATGTTGTTTGGAGGAGCTTTTTTGATTCTGTGTGATACCATTGCCCGTAGTCTTGTCTCTCAAGAAATTCCGGTCGGCATTATTACCGCTGCCTTTGGCGGGCCTTTCTTTGTTTACCTATTAAGAAAACGAAAGGCAGGGGTCAGATGAAGCGTTTAATGCCAAAAATTGTTCTTGATTTTAAGCAAGTTGTGGCTTCTTATGGGGACCATAAAATTTTAAATGGCTTTAATGCCACTATTTGCCAAGGCGAGTTCGTCGGTTTAATAGGACCAAATGGGGCTGGAAAATCGACCCTGCTCAAATGTCTTTCTGCCTTGCTGGCTATTGATTCCGGGGAAATTATAATCGAAGGGAAAAACAATAAGGACTATAGCTATAAAGAAAGAGCCCAGATAGTCGCCGTTGTTCCCCAATCTTTTGATATTGACTATGACTTTACGGTTGAGGACATTGTTTTAATGGGTCGCAACCCCTATCTTAGTGTGAGGGTGCGGGAATCCCAGCGTGATTATGACTTAGTCGAAAAGGCCATGATTGCCACTAAAACCTTAGCCTTTAGAAAGCGATTTTTCACCTCTTTAAGTGGTGGGGAAAAGCAGCGGGTGATTATCGCTCGGGCCATTGCCCAAGAACCGAAGATTATCCTTCTCGATGAACCGACCTCGGCACTGGATATTCATCATCAAATTGAAGTGATGGAATTGATTCGCAATTTAAACTTAGGGCAATCGATGACGGTAGTCGCTGTCCTTCATGATATTAATTTGGCCTCCCGCTACTGCAATCGCCTAATTTTAATGAATGAGGGACGAGTCCTAGTTGATGACCAACCAGCACAGGTAGTCACCGAAGAAAATTTAAAACAAGTTTATCCAATGAAAATGTTTATCCATGAAAATAAATTATTTGGCAAGCCGGAAATTATTCCCCTACGGATTATTGAAGAGGCCAACGCCTTTAAAAAAAGACATATCCATATAATTGCTGGTGGCAATCAGGCTTCTAGTATCTTGGAGAGTCTTCAGGCCATGGGCCATCGGGTGACAATGGGTGTGGTTAACGAAGGCAGTGGGGATTGGCTAACGGCCTTAAAACTTGGCATTGAAATGGTGGTGGAAAAACCCTTTACGGATATCAGCGATAAAAACGAAAAAATAAATCTTGCAATTATGAAAGAAGCGGATATGATTTTGCTTTCTAACCTGGCCTTTGGTCGGGGAAATATTAAAAATTTAAAAGGACTTGAAGGATTAAATAGTCCCATTTATTTTAATAAAAACTGTTTAAATAATGATTTTACAGGCGGTTTAGTTGACCAATATTACAAGGCCCTAAAGATAAAAAAACATTTTTTTGAAATTGATACAGACCAAGAATTTATCGACAAAGTAAAAGAAGAGACCAAAATAAAAGAGGGAAAGGAGGGAGCCAATTGAATTGCTTTATGCTAGCCGGAACCAGTAGCAATGTCGGCAAGACAACAGTAACCATGGGAATTATGGGAGCCCTTAAAAAAAGAAAGTTAAGGGTGAAACCATTTAAAACGGGACCAGATTATATCGACCCGATGTTTCATCATTTTGTAACAGGCGAGCCATCGATTAACTTAGATACATGGCTGCTCGATGAAGAAACAATAAGAGCTTTATTTGCCCAAGGCCTTGAAAAAGACCATGTCGCCATTATTGAAGGGGTGATGGGCCTTTATGACGGCCATCGCTTAGAAAGCGATATCGGAAGTTCAGCCTCTTTATCAAAAACATTAAAGGTGCCGGTGATTTTAATTATCGATGGACGTGGCATGGCTAAAAGTGCGGCCGCTCTCGTTAAAGGCTACGTAGACTTTGATCCCCAAGTCGAGATCAAAGGGGTCATCATCAATCGGATTTCCTCAGAATCCCATTATCTAATCTTAAAAGAAATGATTGAGGCCCATAATAAGGTCAGCTGCTTAGGGTATTTTCCCAATACAGCAGAAATTGCTATGGATAGTCGCCATTTAGGCTTAGTACCGGTTGAAGAATTGGATGGTTTTCGCCAAAAAATTGAGAAAGCGGCAGATTTGGCCGAAAAATATATTAATTTAGATAAATTGCTAGAAATCAGTCAAAAGGAAGAGCAAAAAATAAGCAAAAAAGATCCCTTTGACGGAAATAAGCAGTTTTCAGGTCTTCGCATTGGTATTGCTAGGGACCGGGCCTTTAGTTTTTACTATGAGGATAATCTCCAGGCCCTTAAAAAAATGGGTCTTGCCTTAATTCCTTTTAGCCCCTTAGCCGATAAAAGCCTGCCTGAAAATCTTGATGGTCTTTATTTAGGAGGTGGCTTTCCCGAAGTCTTTGCCCAAGAGTTAAGCAGCAATAGGGAAATGCTAATAGAAATCAAGCGGCAATTAAACAATGGCTTGCCCTGTTATGCCGAGTGTGGGGGGCTGATGTATTTAACCAAGGAGCTGCTTTTAAAAACCGGGGAAGTTTATAAGATGGTCGGTTTTTTAAATGCCCATACGAAAATGACAAACCGCCTCCAGCGTTTTGGCTATGTTAACATCTGTGCCTACTTAAATGGAAAAGTCATTGAGATTAGGGGCCATGAATTTCATCACAGCCTAGTCCAAGCACAAGAGGAAATTGCCACGGCTTATGTTATTTCTAGAAAAGGAAAAACCTGGACCGGGGGCTACCGTGAGAAAAATTTGCTGGCTGCCTACCCCCATATTCATTTTTATTCCAATCCGGCTTTTTTAAAAAGCTTATTAACGATGGTTAAGAACCGATGAGAGTTAAAGTAAAAAGTCCGGGGACTTGTGGCGAATATATCCAAGGTTGGTATCAGGCTAGGCCTTGCTTAATCTCTTGCCCGATTGATTGTTACTCAATTACGACAATTGAGGATGGTGATTTTAGAGAAAGTGTCTTAAAAGCCAAATCGCAAGAGATGGTCAATCTTTTTTGTAAAAAAAAGTATATTACAACAAAACAGCTTAAAAAAATTAGCATCCGAGTCGAAAGCCAGATCCCCAAAGGCAAGGGAATGGCCAGTAGTACCGCTGACTTAGCAGGGCTTTCGACAGCCTTATCGGTTTTTTTTAATTTGGCTTTGACAGCCACTGACATTGCCAAGCTTTGCAGTAGTGTTGAACCGTCGGATAATTTAATGTTTAAAGACCTGAATCTTTTTGACCATATAGCAGGACAGGTGCTTAAAGAAATTGGTGGCTTTATTGAAGCTAAAGTCTTAATGATTGATTTTTATGGTGGGATCGATACCTTAAGTTTTAATGAATCCCAAGATGATTATTCGCCAGCTGACTTAGAGGATTTTTCGCAAATTATCA
>CAZJGM010000063.1:6975-10198 GCA_964545675.1 uncultured Lachnospiraceae bacterium
ATTATATTAATAACCCCCGTGAAATTGAGGAAGGCAGCTTTGAGATTATTAAAGAGGAACTGGGCAATCGGACTTTTCCAGAAGCCATTGAACCGATCGTCTTGCGGATAATCCATACCACGGCTGATTTTGACTATGCCGATTTACTAGAAATTAAGAACAAAGGCTATGAAAGCGGCCTAGAGGCTTTAAAAGCCGGTAAAAAAATCTATGCCGATACCCGAATGATCCAAGTCGGGGTTAATAAAAAAGCCTTGGCCGACCATGGTATCGAAATTGTTAATTATGTCCACGACCCCGATGTCGTCAAAGAAGCCAAGGACCGGGGGGTAACACGGTCGACCGTTGCCATGGAAAAAGCCTTGGCCGATCAAAGTGTGGGGATTTTTGCCATCGGCAATGCTCCAACGGCCTTATATACCTTAATTGAACAAGTGAAAACAAAAAAGGCTAAGCCAGCCTTAATTATTGGGGCCCCGATTGGCTTTGTTGGTGCAGCGGAGTCAAAGCAAGCCCTTGATCAAATTGATAGCCCCTTTATTCGGATTAACGGACGAAAAGGTGGCAGCCCGGTGGTGGCAGCGATATTAAATGCTATGCTTTATCAGCTTGGAAGGGAATGGTGAAAATGAAAAAAGGTATTTTTTATGGGATTGGTGTTGGCCCAGGGGATCCTGATTTACTGACAGTCAAGGCCGCTAAAACCCTTGATCGTTGTGACAAAATTATTGCCCCAACTAAAAAAAGGGGGCAAGCAAGCATTGCCTTTACCATTGTTAAAGATCATATTAAGGATCCGACTAAGCTGGTGGAAATGAGTTTTCCGATGATTTCACTTAGCCAAGAGCGAGAAAAACTACAAAAAATTTGGAAAAAAAATGCCGACCAAATAGAAGTTCTTTTAAATGAGGGCAAGAACGTCTGCTTTATTACCCTTGGTGATCCGATGGTCTTTAGCACCTATTCTTATGTGATGGAATTTCTACTAGAACGAGGCATTGAAGTTGTCACCTTATCGGGGATTCCCTCCTTTTGTAATTTGGCAGCCCAGCTTAATATCCCTTTAACTCAGGGTGAAGAGTCGCTAGGAATTGTAGCCATGACCCAACCGGTGGAAGAGATCAAAAAGATTCTTGACGCCCATAAGAATATTGTCGTGATGAAGATCTCGGCAAATAATGCCTGGATGGCCGATGAATTAGAAAAGCGTGGCCTCGACAAGTCCTTCGTCTTGGTCTCCAATATCGGCATGGAAACGCAGATCATTAGTCGTGACATCAATGACTTGAAAGAAAAAATTCCCTACTTGTCGACCTTGCTGATTAAAAAAGAATATCCGATTTAAGTAAGATGGCCATGATGGATAAGACGATTGAAAAAAATGGTAAAGTCTTGCGCTATGGCTATACGACTGGGTCTTGTGCCACAGCGGCGACCAAGGCGGCCCTCTTGATGTTTTTAAAACAAGAAAAACAAGAAGAAGTAGAGATTGCCACCCCCAAGGGCTGGACCCTTAATTTAAGGGTTCACGACCAGCTTTATGACGACAAAGGGGCCTCTTGCGCCGTCGTTAAAGACGCTGGCGACGACCCGGACATTACCAATGGCCTGAAGATTTTTTCTAAGATTAGCCCCAGCGACAAGCCGGGGATTAGCTTTGTCGCTGGCGCCGGTGTTGGCCAAGTAACCGCCAAGGGTTTAAGTATCCCACCAGGCCAGCCGGCCATTAATCCAGTCCCCCGTTTGATGATGGAGGCGGTGGTCGATGAGGTCCTAAAGAGCCTCGGGAAAAGCTGCCACTATTGTGGTTGGCAAATTGAAATTGCCATTCCCCAAGGGGAAGACTTGGCCAAGCGGACCTTTAATCCCAAGCTGGGAATAGAAGGGGGCTTATCGGTTATTGGGACTTCGGGGATTGTCGAGCCGATGAGTGAGGAAGCCCTTAAAGCCTCGCTTAAATTGGAATTATCAGTTTTAAGAGCTAAAGAGGTCGACCGGCTTATTTTTGTGCCGGGAAATTATGGGAAAGATTTTGCTGAAAGCTTAGGCCTTCCTCAAGAAATTGTGATTAAGACCAGCAACTATATCGGCTTTATGCTCGATGAAGCCGAGCGCTTGGGCTTTAAGAAAATCCTGATGGTTGGCCATTTGGGAAAGTTAGTAAAAGTGGCCGGAGGAATTTTTAATACCCATAGCAATGTTGCCGATGGCCGAATGGAGATTTTAGCCGCCCATGCGGGAATCTTAGGGGCCACACAAGCTGATATGGTGGCCATCATGGCAGCTAAGACGACTGATGAAGCGGCCGACCTTTTATTAAAGCGATCTGATTATTTTAATCACTTGGCCCAAGTGGTTAAAGAAAAAGCAAGCGACCGGGTCTATCAGACGATCGACATTGAAACGATTCTTTTTTCCCAGATCCACGGCTTGTTGGGCCAAAGTAAGGGGGCAGAAAAGATGAAGGAGGCATTATGTATCGATTAAAAATTATCGGCTTGGGACCAGGCCACCCCGATTACATCTTACCGATTGCCAAAGAGGAAATCGCCGCCGCCGAAGTCATCCTTTGTGGGTCTCGCCACGCGGAAAGTTTTGATACCAGGGGCAAAAAAATGCTCGTCATCGGGGAAAGACCCTTGAGTGCCTTAATGGCTGAGGTCAAGGCCCTTTATCGTGATTATCAAACGGTTTTGGTGGTGTCCGGAGATACGGGCTTTTATAGCCTCTTAAGCTATGCTAAAAAAATAATCCCTCAAGAAGAGATGATTGTCATACCGGGCCTTAGCTCAATCCAGTACCTTTTTGCAAAATTGAAGCTGACCTGGGACGATGCGAGCTTAGCTAGCCTGCATGGCCGGCCTCTCGATCTGCAAGCGGTCTTAAAGAATAGTGACAAGCTAGGCCTCTTGACCGATAAAGACCAAAATACAGCCTTTATTGCCAGAACACTAAGGGACTTAGGCATGACTGATCGCATCCTTTATGTCGGCGAAGACTTATCCTATGCCAATGAAAAAATAAGCCGGCTGACCGTGGCCGAGGCCCTTGACTATCAAGAGGAAGGATTAGCAGTAGTGGTGGTGATCAATGAGTAGAATAGCCGGTTATCGAGACGAAGCATACATCCGGGGCAAGGCCCCGATGACCAAACGAGAAATTCGGATTTTGACCATTTCCCTTTTAGGCATTGAGCCAGGCGACAAGGTCGTCGATATCGGGG
>CAZJGM010000064.1:0-9973 GCA_964545675.1 uncultured Lachnospiraceae bacterium
TTTTAAGGGGGAAGAGTCATTGTGAGTATTGTTTTATTAGCCATTGGCCTGGTCTTATTAGTCAAGGGTGCCGATTTTTTTGTCGAAGGGTCTTCATCAATTGCCAAACGCTTTAACATTTCCAGTATGGTGATCGGCTTGACCCTTGTTGCTTTTGGCACCAGTGCACCGGAGCTGGCAGTGAGTGTTTCGGCATCCCTTAAGCAGGCTAATGGGATTGTTTTCGGAAACGTCGTCGGGTCCAATATCGTCAATATCCTCTTAATTTTAGGGATTTCCGCCTTTATAAGACCGATTAATATTAAGACAAAAACAATTTTTAAAGAGATGCCCTTTGCTATTCTGACAATCATTGCCCTCATGGTCATGGTCATGGATGGCCTAATTAATGGTGATCCAAGCAGCATTGTCTCCCGGTCAGATGGTTGGATCTTACTCTTGTTCTTTGCCATTTATCTTTATTCGATGGCAGAAATTACCATCCTTGGTAAGGAAGAGCCAGTCGATGAGATTTTATTATTACCGGTTTCTAAAAGTATTTTCTTTACGGTTGGCGGCTTAATCACGGTTATTTTTGGTGCCAATTTGGTGGTCAATGGGGCGACGGACATTGCCTTGCTTTTCGGCTTTTCTGAAACCATTATTGGTTTAACGATTGTGGCCATTGGCACCTCTCTTCCGGAACTGATCACATCGGTGGTGGCGGCTAAAAAAGGGGAGAATGATATCGCTGTTGGTAACATTGTTGGCTCTTGCATTTTAAATATCCTCCTGGTTATGGGCCTATCAGCAACGATTTATCCGATTGATGTGGCCATGGAGAACTACCCCGACCTCTGGATCCTCTTGTTTTCGACATTAATTGCAGTCTTATTAATGCATACTTCTAAAAAAATCACTCGAGCAGAAGGAGTAATAATGATCCTTGGTTACCTTGCTTATGTGGTGTTTATTATCTTCCGGACGGTCGCTTAGTTGGTGCATAATTTTAATCATTAAAGAGAAAAATAATAGGGAAAGCGATGTTTGTAGTAAGTTAACCAAGTGATCGAGAGCTTACACTGAACAGAGCGGAACCATAATTTATTCCAATTATATGTAGATTTAATAAAAGTTTTAGATTTATTAATATACAAATTTAATAAAATTAGGTATAATGTGTCCAAATAAACCGCAACAGATTTTTTTGTATTTAAATTGTAGAATATAAAAGTATGCAATTTAGTAATTCCTGAACCGTAACATAAGATGTCATTTTAAAATTTTAGTATGCAATATAAAGATCATGTAGAATATAAAAATATGTTTATTTTTTACTCTTGACATTTCTATGTAATCGGTTTATTATTAATTTTATAGGAGGTATAATTTATGAAAATTTATTCTTATTCGGTAAAAGTCTATCTAATGGATACAATCACTTACTCTGTAATGACGCAAAAGATATGCGATTTAGTTGATTCTTGTTTTATAAGTAATGCTGATCGATTAGCTTGGCATAAGGCTAATCAATTTAAAAATTATTCATTTTCCGGATTAACACCAGTGGAGTTAAGCAAAACATATAAAGAGGGTGGTATTTATAGCTTTATACTCCGGACAAGTGATGAGGACTTAGGCTTATTTTTTAAAAAAGTTCTTGCCAATGCTTATACCCCATTTTTAAAAGTCTTAACCATTGAATCGCGTCTTTTGCCAAAAGTTCATCTTTCTAAAATCTATACGCTTACCCCTGTTATCGTCAAAACTGAATCGGGTTATTGGCGAGATGTTTTAAGTTTTGATGATTATGAACGTCAATTGAAAGAAAATCTGATTAAAAAACACAATGCTTATTCAGGTATGAAGATGGATGAAAATTTTCAGCTTTTTACGCATCTGAAATTTGACAACCAAAAACCTGTTGCCGTCCCCTATAAGGGGATCACACTGTTAGGAGATAAACTTACGTTGATGCTTGCTGATAATCCTTTGGCCCAGGAATTAGCTTACACTGCGTTAGGGTGTTCTTTGGGTACAATGGGGGCCCGGGGGTTCGGGTTCTGTAATTATAAACATGCCTAGGAGGTTGCATGATGCTAAAGGATTGTATTGACATTTTTGAAAAGAAATATCGGCAGGTTGGTGATACTTTGATTACAGATAATTACACCTTGGATCCAGGTACTTATATTTTGGTCGATAAAGAAGGTGACATAATTGATCAAAAGGATGTTGAAAAGAAAAATTTTAGCCCGATCGGTTTTAAAGAATTTATTCAACGGGATTATGCTTCAAAGTTACTGGATATGAATAAACCGATCGATCGCAAAAAAGTTATCCATAGTAATAATTATCTCAGTTTTTATGTGAAAAAAGAAAATTTACAGCAAAATGATAAAGGTGTTGCTAAACTTTCGGCAGAAATTATTGATAATTATTACGTTATTTTAGAAAGGCCTCAAAAAAAATACAAAGGAAAAAGTCTTGAACTTTATAATAATCTAGAGGCTACTATTAATGAGCCTGATGTAAAGAAGTTAAATTTTTGTAAGTCTTGGATTACTGAAAATATCTTTACCTTATTGGAAAAACAAAAAATTAAGATTGATAAGACTTATTTGAAAATTTTCTTCATGGATGACATGGACCTATACCACAAAGAAAGCAAGCGTTATATTCTCCCTAATATCTACAACACTACGGATTATAATATTGAGATTGATAAGCAAATTTACGGTCTTGCTAATAATAACATGGGGATGAATGCTAAAAAACCATATTTAAAAAATAAAGGACGTTTAAAAAGTGAAACGCCTTATTTAATTTCTACTGATCATGCGTATCTTCAGAAAAAGTTTTTTGATTATCTCTACAATTATGCCAATCAAGGAAAAACAAATATTTATTTTAGTACCGATGAGAGTGATCCAGTCAAAATTTATCACTATGAGCGTAGGCATGGCCACCAACAAAATTTTAATGGTTATTTTATGCGGATACAAAAGGGTAAAGAATTAGAAATTCGGGATTACGATCTTATCAGTGGATTTTCTCCTGATCTTGACTCTTTTACGATTAAGCAAGTAATTCAACTTCCAAAAGATGCAAAGTCTGATCTAGTTTATAAAAATTATTCAACACTAATGGATGTTCAGCGAATTATTAATGAGACTTTCTTTAAAAAATTTCTAACGACCAATTTTTTCACTGACTCTAAAGATATTAAGCTTAACGATTTTCGTGTCAAGGAAGAACTTCTTCGTTGTCGAGATGGTTTTTTTTCTTGGTTTTTTAAGGGACAAGCAGGAATTGTCAGAAGTCTCTTCCCGACAAGTTCGCTTGAAATCATAAAAAATTCCATCGGCAATGGTTATTTCGTTAAAGCCATTGAACAATTTAATGTGCGTGATGGATTTATTACATATTTTAAAGGAGGAACAAGCATGGCCGATCAATTAATTCCGATTAAAGAAACCCTTCGTAAAAAACTTAACACTGGGGGTGAACATTCAATTTCAAGTGATATGGAGTATTATTTTGCAGTTGGACAAATTGCGAATTTCTATTTGTCAAAAAACAAGACGACAAAACTTAATCATTCAATGGTTAATCCAATTTTAAATTGTAAAACGGATAAGAAATTAAAAGATTTACTCCAGCGACTTTTTGTAAAATATAATTATGCCATTCAACCGAGTCGCCGCTTTGGCAATATGCAGAGCATGATCTTTGCTTATGTTCCAAGTGGTCCCGTTGATACCACCACATTAATAGCCGGATATCTTAGCCCAAATTTACTTTATGAAAAAAAAGAAGAAAAGAAAGAAGGAGAAAAAAATGTTTAATAAACGGATTTATGGTGTCCTTGGTATTAAATCAGTTATGTCGAATTGGAATGCAGATTTCACCGGTTTCCCAAAATCAATTTCTACAGGGGAGGTGTTTGGGAGTGACAAAGCCTTAAAGTACCCTATGAAAAAAATGTGGGTGGAACAAGATGAAAAGGTCATTTATATTAAGTCTTTTAAAACTGATCGCCTTGTAAAAAAAGGAAAGGAAGATACGACTAGGGTTAGACCGAAGTCTCTCAAGGAACGATATGAAGAGGTTTTTCAGGTAGAAAACTTAAAAGATGAGCGTGATAGTAAGATCGTTCTTAAAAATCTTTTTGATGCCATTGATGTGAAAAATTTTGGCGCCACCTTTGCTGAAGAAGGGAATAATCTGTCCATAACCGGGGCAGTCCAAATAACTCAAGGCTTTAATAAATTTGAAGGCCACAATGTGGAAGAACAACAAATTTTATCGCCTTTTAGAGATGCAACAAAAGATGAGGCTGACCAGTCTACCTTAGGCACAAAAATTGTCAGCAATGAAGCCCATTATTTTTATGGTTTTAGTATTAATCCCACTGTCTATAACGATTTTATTAAAATGGGGGTGACGGATGGTTATAACCAAGATGATTATGAAAAGTTTAAGTCAGCGGCCTTAATTGCAGCAACTGCTTATAATACCAATGCCAAAGTTGGTTGTGAAAATGAATTTGGCTTATTCATTGAAGCCGAGCCTGATCTTTATCTTCCCGATTTAGCATCGTTTATCACCTTTGAAAAAGACCCTGACCATAAAGATATTATTCATCTGGGAATGGCCCAACTTATCAATGATTTTGGCGATCGTATTCAAACCATTGAGATTTACTATAATCCTTATACGACCATTTTAAAAGGAGATCTAGATAAGGCTAAATATTTGAACATCTTTACAAAAGATGAGGTATAGTCATGGAGACACTCACCTTTAAGCTCAGTGGGGAAACTGGATTTTTTAAACAGCCTGATGTTAACACCTATCAATATTTTACGTATGGTAACATTCATAAAATTGCCCTTTTAGGAATCCTCGGAAGTGTTTTAGGGTTGGGAGGTTACCATCAGCAGAAAAAGGATGACGCTTATCCTGAATTTTACGAAAAATTAAAAGACTTGCAAATTGCCATTCGCCCCTTAAATGCCCAAGGCTATATCCCCAAGAAAGTTCAAGTCTTTAACAATTCGGTGGGCTATGCCTCTAAAGAGGAGGGAGGCAATCTTATTGTCAAAGAGCAATGGTTGGAAAAGCCCATCTGGCAAATATACTTACTTCTTGAAAATTTAGAAGAATCACCCTTGCTTCAAACCTTAAAAAGCCGACTAATCGAAAAGCGTTTTGTTTATCTTCCTTACCTTGGAAAAAACGACCATTACGCCAATATTGAAGCGGTTGAAATGCATGCTCTTACAACTAGATCAGATGAGATTTCGATCCCTATTCATAGCCTTTTCCCAAAATGCTCAGGAGAATTAACACCTAAAAAGGGTTTGGGGAAAAAAGAACCATATTTTAAATATGAAGAACAATTGCCCATTGGGCTAGACCCCGTTTGCAATCAGTATCAAACGAGACCGTTAATTTTCACCAATATTCCTGTTCGCTTATCGAATGATATTGTGGTCTATGGATTAGAAGAAAAAAATCTCATCTTTTTTTAGGAGGTAGTTATGTATTTTGATCAAATTCCATTGTTCGACTTCAAGAATAATTTTGACACGAGTCGCCCCTTCTATGCTCATCTTAAAGCTGCGGAGATATGTGAAAAAAGAGAAAGTCTTGAGGCCCATATGGGCCTCACCTTGGATTATTTTAACAAACTTTGTGCTGAAAAAAATCTTGATAATGTCTTTGAAAACTTTGAAACATCTCTTGTCGGAGAACTTTCAGATTCAGCACGCTTTTTATGGCGTGAACTCTTCTATAATGCCATTTATATGCACGATTTAGGGAAAACAAATCCTAATTTTCAATATCAAAAGATGGCTAATCAGGCTCATAGAGAAATGTCTTCCAATAATTCAAACCACTCTTTTTTTTCATCACTTATTTACTGTAATCATTATCTCAATAAAATTATGGATTTCGAAGGAAAAGACCAGGAATTTCTTATCTTTTCGCTGATTTTCAATGGCTTTATTATTAGTAAACACCATAGTTTTCTCGGTGGCTTTGAAGCTTTTTTAGTAAACATAAGTGCTGAATTATTCTGTCAAGAAAATGAGCATTGCCCTTATTATAAAGAACCTTTTGGTCAGTATATCGGCAATGAAAAAGATATTCAAGAATATTTTGAAGGGATTCTTGATGGTTTAAAAACAGCAGAGCTTTGGAAATCAATCCCCTGGCTTATTTATGGACGTTTTCTTTTTAGCCTTTTAGTTTCCTGTGACTTTTACGCAACCTCTGATTTTATGCATAAACCGATAGCTGACTTTGGGACCATTAAGGATACCCAAAAATATCGAGAGGCATTTAACAGGACAACCATTTTTAAGAACATTCAAAAGCACAAGCTAAGCAAATCCGGGAAAGGAAAGAGTCCTTTTGGTGAAAATGAAATTAATCGATTGCGAAGCGACCTTTTTCTAGAAGCAGAAGAAGAGCTTGCCGAACACTCAAATGAATCGATTTTCTTTTTAGAGGCACCTACCGGCAGCGGGAAAACGAATACATCCATTAATCTTGCTTTAAACTTGTTAGAATCTGATCCAAAGCTCAATAAAATCACCTATGTTTTTCCATTTAATACTTTAGTCGAGCAAACAAGAATAGGTTTAGAAGAGGCCTTTAATGAAGACGTTTCAATTATAGATGAGATCACGATTGTTAATGGTATCACTGCCATTAAAGAAGTAAAAGCTATTAATCATTTGTCGGATGGCGAGTGGGATCTCATCTCTGAGAAAGATCGGATTGACTATGAACAATCCCTCCTTGGTCGCCAATTTTTGCACTATCCAATGATCTTAACAACGCATGTTAATTTTTTCGATATTCTTTTTAGTACGAGCCGAGAATCCGTTTTTCCTTTGACACATTTAGCCAATAGTGTGATCATCCTTGATGAAATTCAAAGTTATCGAAATGATCTCTGGAAGGAAATTATTCTCTTTTTAGAAGATTATACCAAGCTTTTAAATATCCGTATTATTATTATGTCTGCAACCCTACCTGACTTAAGTGTTCTAAGTTTAGGAAAAAGACCAATTCCAAAACTTATAAAAACCCCGAGTACTTATTACCAGCATCCGCTTTTTAAAAATCGTGTAGGTTTGGATTTTTCACTTCTTTGTTATGACAAAGATATAATTATCGATAAACTTTTAGAAAAAGTTATTGACGTTACCCAGTCTCTTGAAAATGATAAAAAATTTAGTGACATGACAAATAAAATTGTTGTCGAATTTATTTATAAGTCAACCGCCCTCAAATTTTTTGATCAAATTAAACAATTACTCGATGATCATGGGATTAGTCGAAATGTTCTATGCATTACTGGAGATGATAATAAAGCAGAAAGAAAACGCATTATCGCACAGGCAAAATCAGATAAAAACCTTATTCTTGTTGCCACGCAAGTGATTGAAGCAGGGGTAGATATTGATATGGATATGGGCTTTAAAGATATTTCTCTCTTTGATGCCGAAGAGCAATTCCTAGGTCGTATTAATCGTTCTTGCCAAAAGATAGGTTCTAAAGTTTATTTCTTTAACTGCGACAATGCTGAGGTTATTTATCGCAATGATTTTCGAAAACAAGCGAAATTGACGATTATAGATCCTCAAATGCAAGACCTTTTAGAATCAAAAGATTTCTCAACCTTTTATGATATTATTTTGAAAGAGATCAATGTTTCTAAAGAGGCTAATAATGATGCTAACATTGAAAAATTTGCCAGAGAAATTTTGTGGCACTTTGACTATGTTGAGCTTCAAAAACATATGGAGCTTATAAAAAACGAACGCCAGGAAATGTCTGTCTTTATCTACGAAAGCTTAGAAGATTGTGATGGAAAGATCATTGATGGGAAGGTACTTTGGCATGACTATAAAGATTTGCTGACAAACGAGACCTTTCATTATGCCGAAAAGAGAGTTAAACTTTCAAAGTTGACTGCGGAAATGGATTATTTTATCTATCAACTTCCTAAGTTTCCATTCGACTACGAAGATCGCATTGGCGAACTTTTATTCTGCAAACGTGAGGATGCGTTTTTCCCTAATGGTAAATTTGATCGAAAGGAATTCAAACTATTTAAAGAAACCAATCTATTTTTGTAAAGGAGACGGTTATGGGAGTTACTGGCACCTTAGTGAATTATTATTTTCATTGCAAACGCCAATGTTGGCTTCATGGAAATAGGATTAATCTTGAAGATAACAGTGAGGATGTAAAAATTGGAAAAGCTCTTCATGAGGTTAAAGCTACTGAAGGTAAGAATACTGAGATTGCGGTTGAAAATATAAAGATTGATAAGATTACCAAAGATTATCTCGTGGAGATTAAAAAATCTGATGCCGATTATGAAGCGGTAAAATGGCAAGTTCTCTATTATTTAAAGATCTTAAAATCAAAAGGTATTGAGCGCCAAGGAAAGATTGAATTTATTGAAAAAAATAAAAGTGATCGTAAAATCTATTATGAAGTTTTGGATGACAAGCGCATCGAGCGATTAGAGACCATTGAAACTGAAATCCAAGATCTTCTCAATGGAACGATACCGCCATTTATTTCGATTCAAAAAAAATGTCCAAAGTGCGCTTACTACACATATTGTTGTATTTAAGGAGGTTTACAAATGGGTCATACACGGTACTTAACATCCATGGGTGAGCTATCCCGAAAAGACAACTCACTTTGTTTTCGGGTGAGAGGGCGTAATACTTATATTCCGGTAGAAGGGATCCGGGAACTTTATTGTCTTTCAGAAATTAGTATCAACAGTAAGCTCTTAGATTTTTTGTCGAAAAACAACATTATTCTTCATTTCTTCAACTATCACGAGGGTTATAGTGGCACTTTCTATCCTAAAGAAAACTTAGTCAGTGGTCGTTTATTAGTGGCTCAAGTAAGAGCCTCTGAAATGAAGCGTCTTGTCATTTCCAAAAGTATTGTTCAGGGAATAGCTTATAATATTGATGAGTTGCTTTATCATTATTATAAACATGAAAAAAAAATGGTGAAGCCAACCATTGATTGGATTCGTCAAATATTACCTGAAAACTTAGAAAAGGCTCAAACCATAAAGCAGATTCTGCAGATTGAAGGTGAATTGTGGCAACGTTTTTATGCTGATTTTAAGCATTTTCTCAAGGAAGATTTTGTTATGAACAAAAGGGTTAAACGTCCTCCGGATAATCCAATCAACGCACTTATTTCATTTGGGAATAGCTTGCTTTATTCAAAAACGATAGCTGTTATTTATCAAACACATCTGGATCAACGCATCAGTTTTCTTCACGAGCCTTCGGAAGGACGTTTTTCATTAAGTCTTGATTTATGTGAGGTTTTTAAGCCCGTTATCGTATTTAAAACGATCTTTGATTTGGTTAATAATCGACGGCTTCAGGTGGAAAAGCATTTTGAGAAGAGTTTAAATTATTGTATCCTAAATGGAGATGGCCGTAAAATTTTTATTGCCGCTTTCGAGGATCGGCTTGAAAATGTCTTTGGGCATCCCAAGCTTAAGCGCAAAGTTAGTTATCGCACTGCCATTAAATTAGACTGCTATAAGCTAATCAAAGAAATTCTTGAAGATCAACCCTTTATCCCTTTTAATAATAAGGAGAAACAATAACGATGGGGAAATCATTTAATTACAATTATGCTTTTGTCTTTTATGATATTAATATAAAAAGAGGAACTAAGGTTTTTAAAATTTGTAAAAAATATTTAGTGCATTATCAAAAATCTGTCTTTAGAGGAGCAATAACGCCTTCAAAGCTTATACAGCTTCGCCTTGAATTAAAGAATGTTATTGTGCCCGAAGAAGATTTTGTATGCATTATTAAATTAATCAATGGAGACGTTTTTGCTGAGGAAACACTTGGAAACTGTCAATCTGCTGAAAATCTTTTTCTTTGATTTACCAGGTGGTTTTATAATATTTATTTAA
>CAZJGM010000065.1:0-9864 GCA_964545675.1 uncultured Lachnospiraceae bacterium
ACCTTAAAAGGAGTCACGTGACCTTTTTATTTTACACAATTATATGGACTTTACCTAATAAAAATTTTCTAATCCAATTATTAGAATTACTTTTCTTTTTTTTGCATCCCATGATATTATATATGAAAATGCTTAAACTTTCAGCTGTTTTAAGTAAATTTCACTAAAAATACCTAAGCAGTAGGGATTTGAATGAAAAAAATCAATTTGTCTCATCGAAAGGAGAAAAATTATGCATTCAAGGCAAGAAATTAAATTTCAAGCAAAAGTAGGATTTTATCAGAATTATTGGCTTTCAGTCGGGGTTGTCTTTGTCACCTATGCCTTAATCGGCTTAGCCTCGAGTCTGACTTTTTTTATTGGAGGTCTGGGTGGGATCTTTATTTTTCCTCCCTTAACCGTGGGCTTATCCTATGTGACTCTAGCCATTTATCAAGGAAAAGCATCAACCTTTGAAGATTTATTTAACTGTGGTTTTTCTAATTATCTTCGCAATCTCGGCGGTATTCTATGGATGCAATTATTTATTTTTTTATGGTCTTTATTATTTTTAATCCCTGGCATTATCAAAGGTTTTGCCTATTTTGCTACCCCTTATCTTTTGGCCGAATACCCCAATTTAGGAGCCACCGAAGCCCTAAAAGTCTCCATGCGAATAACTGATGGCCATAAGACCGAAATTTTTATCATGTACCTTAGTTTTATCGGTTGGTTTTTACTTAGCTCTATTAGCATGGGAATTGTCGGTATTTTTTATAGTCAACCTTATTTTTCCCTCTCTTTAGCTGGCCTTTATGATGATTTAAAAGAAGAAGCACTCAGCCAAGGAAGAATTTCTCTTTCTGAGCTTGGATAATTTTCTTTAAATTAAAAATAAAGTGATTTAATTTATCTTTACCGGGTATAATTATAATTGGAGGAATAAATTATGAATAAAGAACTAATTGAACATCTTAACACAAAAAAAGGCTTTATCTGTGATATGGACGGAGTTATTTATCACGGTAATCGCCTCTTACCAGGGGTTCCCGAATTTGTCGACTGGCTATATAAAGAAGATAAAAATTTTCTTTTTTTAACCAATTCAAGCGAACGGTCGCCCATGGAATTAAAAGAAAAACTCGGCCGGCTAGGACTTGAAATCGATAAAAGTCATTTTTATACCAGTGCCTTAGCCACTGCTAAATTTTTAAATGAACAATCCCCTAATAGTTCAGCCTTTGTTATTGGTGAGCCAGGCCTTTTAAATGCCTTATATGAAGTCGGTATTACCATGAATGATATCGACCCTGAATATGTCGTCGTTGGTGAAACCCGGTCCTATAATTATGAAAGTATCCTAACGGCCGTTAAATTGGTTCAAAAAGGTGCCAAGTTAATTGGGACCAATCCCGATTTAACCGGTCCAGCAGAAGAAGGGATTATTCCGGCTTGCCGGGCTTTTGTTGCCCCAATAGAACTAGCAACTGGCAAAGATGCCTATTATGTTGGTAAACCCAATCCCTTAATGATGCGCAAAGGAATTAAACGCTTAGGGGTCCATAGTGGTGAAACCTTTATTATTGGTGATCGCATGGATACCGATATTATCGCCGGGATTGAATCGGGTCTAGAGACGATTCTGGTTCTCTCTGGTGTCTCAAGCCGTGAAACCGTCGGTCAATTTCCCTATCGGCCCGATCATATTGTGACCGGGATCGATGAAATTGTAAAAGGACTTAATTTATAAAAAAAAAGCCATTAAAGAAATTTCTTTAATGGCTCTTTTTTTAATCTTTTTTTAATCTTTTTTTAAAATGTCGAGCATTTGATCAATAATTTTCTCAACATTGATTCCCGTTAAAAAAGCCCGACCATTGATAATTGGAATATCAATATCCCCTTCTAAATAATAAGTTGATACAATTAAGTCTGGTTTTAATTCTTTTGCTTTGCTAAAGGCATCACTCGCTTTAGCTTGAATAATTTGACAGTCAATGCCATTTTCTTTAGTAATCTTTTTTATTTTTTTTGCAACCACTGTTGATGTTGCCAGAGCCGTTCCACACGCAACCAGTATCGATTTCATCAATCCCCCTAAATGTTTTTAATAATTTTTCTAAACGCTTCGACATTCGCACCAATGTTTTCATTAAATAAACAAGATCCTGAGACAACCACATTGGCTCCTGCTTTAACCACTGTTTCTAAAGTCGTAAAATTAATGCCCCCATCAACCTGCAAGTCTATGTCACGGTCTCCAATCATCTGCCGGCAGGCCTTTATCCTTTCGGTGCTTTTAGGAAGGTAGGCCTGTCCCCCAAAGCCTGGGTAGACACACATAATCAAAATCATCTTAATATCATCTAGAAAGGGTCTTAAACACTCAATTGGCGTATCTGGTGAAACCACCAGACCGGCTTTCACCCCTTTTGATTTTATTAAGTCAATGGCTTCTTGGCTATCCCCCTCTGACTCCAGATGGATCGTTATTAGATCAGAACCGGCATCAGCAAAGGCTTCAATATAATTAAGCGGTTGACTAATCATCAAATGGGTATCAAAGGGAATGCTAAGGACCTTTCTTAACTGGGCCACTTGGTCTGGCCCAAAAGTGATATTTGGGACAAAATGACCGTCCATAATGTCAAGATGGAGATAATCGACACCGCTTTGTTCAACCTCTTTTAAATGGTGCCCTAAATTGGTAAAATCAGCACTAAGCATGGATGCTGCTAGTTTCACGTTCATCCGTTTCTCCTTTCATTCTTTAAAATTCCCTAGTCTTCCTCTTCCTCGACGACATCTTCTTTATAGACCTTGGAAATGGTCATAATTGCTTCTTCTTTACTAAGTTTCATCAATCGTACCCCTTGGGTATTGCGACCAACGGTTGTAATGTCATTTCCTTTTAATTGAATAACAATCCCTTGGTTATTAATCATCATAATTTCACCATCGCGATCGATCACGCAAAATCCAACTAAGGCCCCGGTTTTTTTGGTCACCCTATAGGTTTGAACCCCTTTACCACCACGTTTTTGAGGCCGGTACAATTTAGATGCTGAGAGTTTGCCATAACCTCTTTCACTGACACAAAGAACAAAGAGATCATTCTTAACAATATCCATACCAACCACCACATCATCATCACGGAGAAAAATTCCCCGGACGCCAATGGAGGTTCGTCTTAGTGGTCTAACCTCATCAGAATTAAAACGAATGGCATAACCGCATTGTGTTCCCATTACCACGTCTTCATCTTCTTCAACCAGGCGGACATTAATCAGTTCATCGCCATCTCGCAATTTAATGGCAATAATGCCATTTTTCCTTGAGGTATCGTATTCCATAAGCCTTGTTTTTTTGATAATTCCTTGTTTGGTGGCCATCAATAAACAGCTTTCCTCATCAAATTCTTTGATCGGAATCATCGTTTCAATCCGTTCATTTTCTTCTAATGGCAGAAGATTAACAATGGCTGTTCCCCTAGCCGTTCGGCCTCCTTCAGGAATTTCAAAGGCTTTTAGCCGATAGACTTTTCCAATATTGGTAAAAAACAAGAGGTAGTGGTGGGTCGTGGTTGTAAATAATTGTTCGACAAAATCATTTTCCCGCGTACTTAGGGCTGTAATTCCCTTTCCCCCTCGCCGTTGAGACTTATAATTATCGGCATTAATCCGCTTAACATAACCGATATGGGTCATGGTAATAACCACTTCTTCTTCTTCGATTAAGTCTTCAATATCAAAATCTTCGACATCAATTTCAAAGGTCGTTCGCCGTTTATCAGCATATTTTTCTTTAATGACTTCAAGTTCTTCTCGAATAATATTTAAAAGCAGCTGTTCATCAGCAAGAATGGCTTTTAATTGTGTAATTAATTTAAGTAATTCCCGATACTCTTCTTCAATTTTTTCACGCTCAAGACCAGTTAAACGTTGGAGGCGCATATCGAGAATAGCTTGGGCTTGAATCTCTGTCAATGAAAAACGCCCAATCAATTGCTGCTTTGCTGCTTTACCATCGTCGGCCGCCCGAATCAAGGCAATCACCTCATCGATATGGTCAAGGGCAATGACTAAGCCCTCAAGAATGTGGGCTCTGGCTTCGGCCTTTTTTAAATCAAATAGGGTTCGCCGGCGAATAATTTCTTTTTGATGATTAAGATAATGATAAATAACTTCTTTAATATTAAGAACCTTGGGTTCATTATTGACCAGGGCCAGCATGATAATGCCAAAGGTCTCTTGTAATTGGGTATGTTTGTAAAGTTGATTTAAAATAATTGTTTCATTGGCATCGCGTTTTAAATCGATCACAATCGAAATGCCCTTACTTAAATCGGATTCATCCCTTAAATCAGCAATTCCTTCAATTCGTTTTTCCTTAACCAATTCGGCAATTTTTTCAACCAATTTTGATTTATTGACCATATAAGGAATTTCATTAATAACAATCTGTTTCTTTCCTCTTTTAGTGGTCTTCATCTCCACTTTACCGCGAATCTTAACCCGGCCTCGCCCAGTTCGGTAGGCACTTTTAATGCCTGATTTACCAAGAATAATGCCACCGGTAGGGAAATCAGGTCCCTTGATCAGAGTCATAATCTCATCGATGGTCACTTCCGGATCATCAATAAAGGCTATAATTCCATCGATGACCTCCCCTAAGTGATGGGGGGGTATATTAGTGGCCATGCCAACGGCGATGCCGGATGAGCCATTAACTAAAAGATGGGGAAACTTGGCTGGTAAAACCGATGGTTCCACTTCTGATTCGTCAAAGTTAGGAACAAAATCAACCGTTTCCTTATTAATATCTTTTAGCATCTCGGTTCCGATTTTAGCCATTTTTGCTTCCGTATAACGCATGGCCGCTGGACTATCCCCATCGATTGAGCCGAAATTACCTTGGCCGTTAACCGTTAAATAACGGGTTGACCAATCTTGGGCCATTCGCACCATGGCATCATAAACAGCACTATCCCCATGGGGGTGGTATTTACCCAAAACATCCCCGACAATTCGGGCTGATTTTCGAAAGTGTTTTTCTGGTGTTACACCAAGCTCGCTCATGGCAAATAAAATTCGCCGATGAACGGGTTTTAAACCATCTCGGACATCGGGAAGGGCGCGACCGACAATAACACTCATGGCATAATCAATATAGGAGGTTTTCATTTCCTCTTCAATATTGATTGGTTTGATACGATCGTGTTCTATTAAATCATCCATTTATCTTTCCTCCTTATATGTCCAAATGTTTAACTTTTCGAGCATTCCGCTCGATAAATTCTTTTCGTGGCTGGACGTTATCACCCATTAAAATCGTAAAGATCTCATCGGCATAGGCAGCTTCATCAATTTCGACCTGAAGTAAGGTCCGATAAGCTGGATCCATGGTCGTTTCCCATAATTGATGGGCATCCATTTCCCCAAGCCCCTTATAACGCTGTAAACTAACCCGTGACCGATCAGTGACACCACTTAATTGCCGATCTAAATCCTGATCACTAAAGGCATAGTCAACTTTTTTACCCCGACTGATCTTGTAAAGAGGGGGCTGGGCGATATAAACATAACCGGCTTCAATTAAACCCGGCATATAACGGTAGAAAAAGGTTAGCAAAAGTGTCCTGATATGGGCACCATCGACATCGGCATCAGTCATAATAATAATTTTATGATACCTAGCCTTATCAATATTAAATTCATCACCGACACCGGTTCCAAAGGCAATAATCATTGATTTTAAGGAATCGGTTGTCAGAATCCGGTCAAGTCTGGCTTTTTCAACATTTAAGATCTTCCCTTTTAGGGGTAAAATCGCTTGCGTTTTTGAATCCCGTCCTGATTTGGCTGACCCACCAGCCGAGTCCCCTTCAACAATAAAAATTTCTGAAAGGGCCGGATTTTTTTCCCGACAATCGGCTAATTTCCCTGGCAGGGCGGTCGAATCGAGGGCCGATTTTCGCCTAGTAAACTCACGGGCTTTTTTAGCAGCCTCTCTAGCTCTCGATGCCGCTAGGGTCTTTTCCATAATAATCTTGGCAATGCCCGGGTTTTCTTCTAAAAAGGCCGTCAAATTTTCGCCAACAATGGTTTCAACAATTCCCTTTACTTCCGGATTTCCAAGTTTGGACTTGGTTTGACCTTCAAATTGCGGATCAATCAGCTTGACACTAACAATGGCCGTTAGACCTTCTCTGGCATCTTCGCCTGTTAAATTTTTATCATTGGCTTTTAAAAAATTATTCTTCCGCGCATAGACATTAACCGTCCGCGTTAAAGCACTTTTAAAGCCATTAATGTGGGTTCCCCCTTCGGGAGTATTGATATTATTAGCATAGGCAAAAATATTTTCCGAATAACCGGCCGTGTATTGAAAGGCAATTTCAACGATACACTGATCTTGCTCTTTTTCAAAATAAATAATCTTATCGTAGAGCTTATCCTTATTGCGATTCATATATTCGATATAAGAACGGATTCCCCCATTATAGCAATATTTTTCGACTCGTTTAGGACTTTCTTTTTCATTAATTAAGGTAATTGATAAGCCCTTATTTAAAAAAGCCAATTCTCGTAAACGATGTTCTAAAACATCAAAATCATATTCGGTTTCATCAAAGATATCCCGGTCCGGTTTAAAATGAATCATCGTCCCCGTCCGATTGGTATTTCCGACCACTTGTAAATCACTAACCGCCTTGCCTTTTTCAAAGGTCTGGCGATGGATTTTTCCATTTTGCTTGACTTCAACAATCAGCTTTTCCGATAAGGCATTAACAACCGACACCCCAACCCCGTGTAGGCCTCCAGATACCTTGTAACCGCCACCACCAAATTTTCCGCCAGCGTGTAGAACGGTTAAGGCCAGTTCAACCCCGGTTTTTCCTTGGGCCTTATTCATTCCTGTTGGAATCCCCCGGCCATCATCGACAACAGTAATGGAATCATCAGGGTGGATGGTTGCCGTAATATTTTTACAATAGTCGGCTAGGGCTTCATCGATACTATTATCAATCACCTCATAAACAAGATGATGAAGACCTCGCAAACCCGTACTCCCAATATACATACCGGGTCTTTTTTGAACAGCCTCAAGGCCCTCAAGGACTTGGATCTGATCAGCTGTATACTTTTCTGTTTTTGACATGTACTCCTCTTCTTTCCTTAACATTTAAAAAATAAATTTTTTTCTTATTTTTTAGACAACGTTCGTCTGTTCTTTTCCATTTTTTATCTTAATTAATTTTTTAGACCCTGTGATCTCATCGTTTTTAAAAACTAAATCCTCAGTAGAGGTGATAAAGGTCTGACTCTCATCTAAAAGATCAAGAATTTTCCTCCGCCTAATCTCATCTAATTCTGAAAAGATATCGTCCAGTAAGACAAGCGGATAATCCCCTGTCTGCTGATAGATTATCTTAATTTGCGATAATTTAAGGGCGATGGCCGCTGACCGTTGTTGACCTTGGGAGGCAAAGCGACGGGCATCTTTTTGATTAATATGAACAATCATATCATCAAGCTGGGGACCAAAAGAGGTACACCCTTTTTTTATTTCCTCCTCCTGATGATTCTTTAATTGATCAAAAAAACGGCCTTCCAATTGATCGATATCGGAAAGTGAATCGATTATATTATTCTGATAAAAAAGAGCCAACCGCTCTTTTTTATCACTTAATAGGTAATGCAGTTCGCCCGCTTCTTTGTTAAGCCGGTGCAAATAAGCAATCCGCTGCTTAATCACCTGGACCCCTAATGTCACTAGTTGTTCGTTCCAAGCTTCTAAAGTCGTTAATAAACTGGGCTTAAAAGCAATGTTTTTTAATAAGTGATTGCGCTGAAATAAAACTTTTTCATAGTTTTTAATCAGATAATAATACTGGGGCTTAAAGCTAGCAATTTCTTCATTTAAAAAACGCCTTCTCCGATCGGGACCTTCCTTGACAATTTTTAAATCTCCGGGTTCAAATAAGATCACACTTAATACTTGGCTGATCCGTTTTCGATTGGCAAGTTTACCGTCTAAAAAAAATTGTTTTTTACCACCGATACTTTTTCCAACTAACTCATGCTTTACTGAAGAATGATTAACTAAAGCCCTGATCTTATAATCAAGACTATCAAAAAGAGTCATTTCTTTGCTATTAGAGCCCCTGTGACTATAAGCTCTGGCTAAATAAAAGATGGCTTCAATTAAATTTGTTTTACCTTGGGCATTTTGGCCAATAATAATATTAAGATGAGGATCAAATTCAATCGTTTCATTGATATAATTTCTAAATTGAATTAAATTTAAACGTTCAATTTGCATCTTTATTTAAAACCTTAAGGCTTCCATAGTCTTCAATCTCAACGATATCACCTGAGCGAATTTTTTTATTTCTCTGACTACACAAGACACCATTAACGTAAATCATCTGATCGCTAATCATCAGCTTAACATCACTTCCATTTCCAACAATACCAGCATATTTTAGTAATTGGTCAATTTTTATCGTATCCGTCTTAATTTCGATTATTTCCATATTTCCCTCATTATTAAAAATTTGCACTAAAAATAAAGCTTTATTCGACAAGTCCCCTTATTTTACCTTCTAATCGCCATAATTCATAGGATTAGTTTCCTAACCTATTTATTATACCACAAAAAAAAAGAAATAGCCTCAAATTATAATGGAATCTAAAGACTCCTATAAAAATTGAGACTAGTTAACTTATTCAGCAACTCTTACCGGAAGAATGAGATAGAGAAATTTTTGACCTTCTAGAGGAAGGAGGACACCAGGGCCGACTGAAGTGGTCATATCCATAGTAAATTCATCATCCTCAATAACTTTTAAGGCTTCAATTAAGAATTTAGAATTAAAGGCAATCTTAATCGGCTCACCTTCATTAACAATGGGAATAATTTCAAAAACATCACCGACCTCAGAATTGGAAGTTAAGATTAGTTGATCCTGATTAAATTCCATTTTAATCAAATTATTTTTTCCTTCTCTAGCCAGGAGGGCAGCACGCTCACTGCTTTCAATTAATAATTGGCGATTAATACGAACATGAGTCGTTTTTTCAGAGGGAATAATTTGCTTATAATTAATAAAATCGCCTTCTAATAAGCGAGAGGTGAATTGAATATCCTCCATTTCGAAAAAAATCTGATTTTTAGAAAATTTAACACTGATGGCCTCTGTATAAGTTGCGCTAATCTTGCTAATCTCTGCTAAGGATTTAGCCGGAACAATCACTGCTATCTCTTCTTTTAGGGTATTTTCGATTTTTCCCGTCCGAAAAGCTAAACGATAGCCATCTAAGGTTACTAAATTTATATTGTCTTCATTAATTTCAATTTTAACACCTGTTAATACGGGTATATTTTCGTTTGTTGCAACAGAAAAAAGAGTTCCTTTAATTAATTCTCTTAAATCTGTGGCCTTAATTGAGAAGTGATGGTCTTCAATGACTTGGGGAAAATCAGGAAATTCATCAGCAGGCAGTCCTTTTAGGGTAAAGTTAGATAAAAGACATTTGATTTTGACCTGATTTTTGTCATCACTTTCAAAAAAAACATCAGACCCCTTTAATTTACGAATCAGTTCACTAATTAAATGGGCCGTCAGCACAATGTCACCTTCTCTTTCGACTTGAGCAGGAATAATAACTTGAACCCCGATTTCTAAATCACTGCTTCGTAAAAGTAACGATTGATCATAAGCTTTAAATAAAATACCTTTTAATATTTCATTAGTGGTTTTTGAAGAAACGGCTTTTTGAGCAATATTTAAGGCATTGGCAAGTTCATCAATTGAACAATTAAATTTCATGGTAACTACCTCTTTTTCTAGGTTTATATTAATATAAATAATGTAATAAT
>CAZJGM010000066.1:0-9676 GCA_964545675.1 uncultured Lachnospiraceae bacterium
CCTCCGCAGGTAAGTCAATCACATAGGCCGCCGTTTTAATCGGGCTGGCATTGCCACTTTTATCAATGGCTAAACTTTTAATGGTTGCACTACTTGCCAGCACGATCGGTTTATCATACTTATTTGATTGGATACTTGGGTCTGATCCATCAGAAGTGTAATAAATTTCAACTTGGTCTCCCTCAGGTTTGTTAATGGTCAATGTCTGTTGACCGCTATAAGTCCCTTCATTTAAGGAATAACTAGGGGTCTCAAGGATTATATTCTCCGGTTTTTTAATCTCTTTCTTATCCCCACGATTAACCAACAATAAAAGACCACCACCGGCAACGATGAAAAATGCCAAAATCGAGGCAACAATAATAATCACTGTTTTATTGGTTTTTACAGGAGACTGTTTTTGAAAACTGCCTTTATTTTCTGCATTAAAGGCCTTCTGGGCATCATTAAAATCATTATTAGCCGTTTTTTCTGCATCCATTGTTTCGGGGATCTGGTCTGTGTCAAAACCACAATGACCACAGAAACGTTCGCCTTCCTCTAAAGCATTTCCACATTTAGGACAATATTTCACATTGCTCATTATTATACCTCCTTATTAAACCCTTGTAAATTTTATTCGGTTAAAGCTCGTTTAAATTCAACATTTCTTTCATTAATTATACGCTATCCCTCTACTTGTTTCAAGGTAAACAACTTATAAAATCCTAGCCTAAAAGGGTTGTTATTAATTATTTTACCCCAATTTTTTATAAAAAACTTAAAGCTGGTCATCTTTACAAAAAAATTACATCTTTAGAAAGACCACTTGTTTTATCCCCCTTTAAGGGGGTAAATGATATAAAAAAGCAAGGGAGTTTCCGATGATCAATAAAATAAAAGTCTTTTATCGCAACAATGTCCTGTGGATGTATTTGGCCAAATATATCCTTATTTCTTTTCTACTAGCCATTCTTGTTATTTTGATTGACACAAAATTTTTTATAATCTTATCGCTGATCCCCAACTTTTTCTTAACCAGCGTCGAGTTAGCAAAGTTAATTCTTAGCACATTAGCTGGGGCTCTTCTGACCATTACCACCTTTACCTTTTCGACCATTATGATCGTTTTAACCATGTACTCTTCAAATTTTTCACCACGGGTCGTCAATAATTTTTTAACCGACAAAATCAGTATGAAGGTGCTGGGTATTTTTATTGGCGGTTTTTTCTATTGTATCCTGACACTTTTTTTTATGCGCAAGCAAGTATCTAGTTATTCGGTTCTTTCGGCAACGATTGCCGTTATATATGTCGGTCTTTGTATCTTTTATTTTGTCGCTTTTATCTATCGGGTGGCTTCGTCAATTCAAGCCACTAAACTGATTAAACGGGTCTATGATGAATCTTCTAAAATCATTGATCGATCGATTGAATCTCAAAAAAACCAAAAAAATATCGACGCTTATAAAACCGCCGTCTTTAAGGGAAAAGTTTCTCTTTTTTCAGAGCACAATGGTTATCTTGAATCGATTGAATTTAAAAAAATCCTTAATCTTTTAAACGATTGTCAAAGTCGTTTAATTATCCGTGTTAATATCGGAGCATTTATCTCGAACAAGGAGGAAATAGCCAGCCTTTATTATTATGGGGAAGACGTTACAGACGACTTATTAAGTCAATTACTAAAACATTTTCATATCGAAGACGAACGCTTTGCCGATAACGACTATCGTTTTTCCCTGGAAAAAATTGTCGATATCGCCCTGCGAGCGATCTCACCTGGCATTAATGATCCCAATACAGCCGTTTATTGTATCCACATCATCGGTGTCCTTTTAAGCAAACTCAGCCAAGTAAAAGGTCGTTATGCCCTTATCCAAAACTCCCAAGCAGAAATTATTTATGAACATTCGTATTTTAAAGACGATCTCTATTTTACCTTTTATCAGATCATCCACTATGGGAAAAAGGATCTATCTATCGTTCTGGCTATTTTTCGGGCCCTTAAAACGATTAAACTCCTCGCTAGCGATGATAAAATTAAAGACATCGAAGACTTTAGTGACTACCTTTATGATTCCTGTCTTCCGCATTTCTCACTTCCGATTGATATGGCCGTTCTCAATCGGGCCAAGCAGGACTATTCATCCGCCACTAAAAACACCTTAGAAATTGAGACACTGGTCTCTAAAGAGTCTATTTTATGATATAATAATAAAAAATTGTAAAGGTGTTTTATGAAAAAACAAAATCAAATCCAATTTGTTGTTCTTTTATTAATTTCTCTTATTATTACTGGAACCCTCGGTTATACCCTACTAATCGATGATCTGACTTTAATCGATGCCTTATATATGACTGTTATTACCATCTCAACGGTTGGTTATCAAGAAGTCGGCTATATGGATGCTGAAGCCAAACTTTTTTCGATTTTTCTAATTTTTATCAGCCTTGGGACTGTCGGCTATTTGTTTACCAGTATTGTATCCTCCTTTTTGGAGGGTGATTTAAAAAGTGCGTGGAGGCGACGAAAGATGGAATCACAAATTAATAATTTAAAAGACCATTATATTATCTGCGGAGCTGGTGAAACTGGGGCCAACGCCATTAAACAATTTGTCGCCAGCAAGGCTCCTTTTATTGTGATTGATAAAGATGAGTCGCGTATTAATGAACTAATCAGCGATCAAATTTTTTCCATTCATGGCGATTGCACTCAGGAATGCGTCCTTGAGCGAGCCGGCATTAAACAAGCCAAAGGCCTAATTTCATCACTATCCAATGATGCCGATAATGTCTATACAGTATTAACGGCCCGGCAAATGAATAAAGACCTTTATATTGTCTCTAGGGCCATCAATAAAGGGACCGATGGCAAACTCAAAAAAGCCGGTGCTAACAACACCATTTCTCCTAACGAAATTGGCGGTACCCGAATGGCCTCCTTAATGCTTAGGCCCAATGTTATCTCCTTTTTAGATATCATTACCCATGCCGGAGATGTCGTTCTCGATCTTGAGGATGTGGTTGTTTATAAGCATTCTTCGCTTATTAATAAAACTTTAAAAGAAGCCAAAATCCCCCAAAAAACGGGGCTGATTATTTTAGCCATCCGCAAAGATGGCGTTGAAACCCTATCCTTAAATCCCAGCTCCAATGAGGTCCTAAAAGAACACGATACAATGATTGTTTTGGGTACTGAAGACCAAGTCAATGACCTTAAAAAAATTGCTAACGATACCGGCAAGCGTCATATACTCGTCTAAAAAAAGCCTAGCTGCAGCTAGGCTTTAATTATTATTCCCTTTAAAACTCTCCATGGTCGTTGCCGACGGTGAATTAACCCCTTCACGGCGAAAAACTTTTAGAACCGTTTGAAAAATAATCTTTACATCCCCCCAAAAATGAATATGGTCGACATAATCGACATCCAATTTAAACTTTTCTTGCCAGGAAATATTATTTCGCCCATTGACTTGGGCATTTCCTGTTAAGCCTGGCCGGACCTCATGGCGGCGTCTTTGCTCAGCATTATAAAGGGGCAGATACTTAACCAGCAGGGGTCGTGGACCGACAATGCTCATGTCACCTTTAAGGATATTAAAGAGTTCCGGCAGTTCATCAAGGGAGGTCGCTCGCAGTTTTTTCCCAAAAGGCTGAAGTCGTTGGTCTTCTGCTAATAAGGCTCCTTGTTCATCTCTTGAATCACTCATGGTCCTAAATTTATAAATGGTAAAAATTTTCTCATCTCGCCCCGGTCTTTTTTGCTTAAATAAGACCGGACTACCAATTTTTATTTTTACCAGCAGTAGGACTAAGAGTAAGAGAGGAGACAAGATGATGATGGCCAGCAGGGATAAAAAAAAGTCCATTGGTCGCTTAATCATTTTTTGATAAATCACTCTTTGTCTCTCCCCCATTTATTATTTTTCGATAGGCCGGAAAAAAATTAATTTTCGGATCCACTTGGTAACGGATGCAAAGTTCCTCGTAAATAGCCGGATTCCAAATCTTTTGACCCCGATAAAAATCAAATTCCGTATTTATGCCAAAATTCCTCTTAAAGATTAAGAGTGAATCATCCTCCGCTGCTGTTCGTCCACCACCATGATGAATATAATCATAATTATGGTCGATTCCCCAAAGGGCCGCCGCATATTCAAGTAAACAGCCTGGTGAAAAATCAAAATAATCCAATAGGCTGCCAGCCAAATGGGAATGGATTAATTGGCCGCAAACAAAATAAAGTTCACTGGCAATGACCTGATCACCAACTAAAATATTAATAATTAGTAGCTCATCTTTTAAATCCTTTACAATCGCATCAAAATAAGCGGCATCAAAAAAATAGTAGGAATCGGCCCTATTTCGGGTCATTGTTTTATAATAAAGATCTTTAAAGAGGGATAAATCAGTAGGGCTTTTAATTACCTGATAGTTTACCCCTAATTTTAAGGCTTTTTTTATTTTCCGTAAACAATTTTTCTTAAACTCCTTTTGAATTGGATCATCACTAATTTTTAAATTAGTTCCAATCGTTTTACGGTCAAATGAAACCTGATAAATTTCTTTAAAGTCCTCGTGATTTCTATTGATCGGATGAAAGCGGATAAATTCTGAGATAATATTATTGTTAGCACAATACTTTTTAAATTGCTTATAGTAATCTTCTAACAATTCTTTTTTATTACAAGGATCATCACACGCAATAATCGTTGGCCCTCCATAACCATAAGGGGTGGTGATATCAAAATAGCTATCCCCATTGATAATTTGGGGAATTTCTCTTTTAATAAAGATATTTTGAATACAGCCATAAGCTGATTTAACTTTAAAGACTTGCACTTGGCCTTCACCAATTATCTCATATAAGCGAGCATATTTTTCATTAAAATAAATATCATCATAAAACACATCAGACCCCCTGTTTTTTTATAAAATCATTGTCTTAATCTTATTTTTGTTTGCCAAGTTCACTCATGTTTTTTATGACGACACTATCATACATCATCATCACAATATCTTCTTCATAAGAATAAAAATCAGGATTATTCTCAAAACCATTTAAATTATTGACAATGCAATGGACAAAATCTACTCCTGCACCATAGGCGTGAAGATAAGCACCACCAAAGCGGGGATTAATTTCTGTTAAATAATAAATGCCATCTTGGTAAAAAAAATCAATATCAATGGGCCCGTTAAAATCCAAGCTGTCGACTATTTTTTTTACCACTTGAATCAGCCTTTCGTCTTTAAAGGAGATGGTTTTGGTAGCACCGCCAATTTTTGTCTCTAGTTTTTTCTTTGGGAAAATGCGAACCGGCTTTTTTGACAGGGTATCGATATAAATGTCGACACCGATATCCTCACCGACCATTAATTCTTGAATAATCAAGCTATTATCCATTAAAAATAATCGCTCAAGCTCTTCTAGTCGATTGACACATTGGGCCCCGACACTTCCACTCCCGGTTCTTGGTTTAACAAACACAGGGAAAGAACATCGTCCTTGGTCATAAGCTTCTTTAAAGCTTGCCATTGACCCATAAGTGGTGATGGTTGGGATATGATGTTTTATGGCATGGTCATGCATTTTTAACTTATCAAAACAAATTTCAGCCGTCTCAATGTAAGGAGCCAAAACTTCAATCCCATTTTCGTTGAAAATTTGACGATTTTTTGAAAGAATTTCAATCTCTGGATCAATAAAGGTTGTAATGACATCTATTTTTTCAATTTTACAAATATCAAGAATGACTTTTAGATAAGTTGGGTCATCAATTTTAGGAACCATATAAAATTGATCTGCAAAATAAAGGGCTGGTGCAAATTTACTGCAATCGGTTGCGATAATATGTGATTTTGCATTTAGCGATGATTTAAAATTTTTAATTAATTCACCCCTTCTACCGACGCTACAAAATAAAAAGTTCTTAAATTGCTTATTCATTTTGCACCTCCTACTTTCTAAACACTGTCATTTAACGATTATTTCCTTCTGCCATTATAACACACTCTAATTAGTCTTTAAATAAAAAGAAATGCTATTAAAATTTAAAGGATACTGACTATTTTTTTATCGGATCGCTTAAATCCTTTTACAATGGGTAAATAAACTAGGAACAGAAAATTATAGACTAATCATTAGGAAAGTGAGATGAAAATGAATACCCAAGCACTTGTCGAATTTTTTAACCAGCTCGATCGTTCTTATTTTATCGATGCTGCCCTAAAACCAATGGCTGATTTTAATACCCCCCTGCCCATTGGTTATGACCAAACTATTTCTCAACCCAGTTTGGTTCTAGAAATGACCCAAATCCTTAACCCCAATTCTGAAAGTAAGGTGCTCGAAATCGGCACCGGCTCGGGCTATCAAACAGCTTTACTAGCTGAATTTTCAAAAGAAGTTTATACCATCGAACGAATTGCTAAGCTTTCTGACCAAGCCAAAGAAAAACTTGACGGCCTGAACTATAAGAATATCTTTTTCACTGTCGCTGACGGCAGTGAGGGCCTAGAGGAATACGCCCCTTATGATCGCATTATCGTCACAGCTGCGGCGGCAAAAATTCCTCCTGAACTGATTAGGCAACTTGCACCCGGTGGGATAATGGTCATCCCGGTTGGGGAAGCTGGGATTCAGGACTTAAAAAAAATTACCAAAGACGATTCTGGCCACATTCATGAAGAAACAATCTCTGCTGTTCGCTTTGTGGAAATGAAAGGCAAATACGGCTGGTCAAAATAACACACACTAAGAAAAGGAGAAAAAATATGGATCGATTAAAAGGATTACTCTACGGTGCTTTTTTAGGGGATGGTTTTGCTCTAGCACCCCATTGGATTTATAACACTGATAAAATAAAAGAGCAATTCGGAACCCTAAATGCCATCGTCCCACCACCACCATCAAGCTTTCACACCACAAAGGAAAAAGGCGATTTTACCCATTATGGGGATCAAAGTTTGTTGATCTTAAAATCAATCTCGCAAATGAAAACATTCGATTTTGAGAAATTAAAGAAAGATTGGATAGCTTATATGACTAATTACGATGGCTATAAGGACCATGCCACAAAGGAAAGTCTAAAGCTCTTATCCGAAGATATGCACTTTGGTTCAATCTCTGATGAACTTGGTGGTTTTTCAGTAATGGCACCAATCATTGCCAAATATCACCGTGACCCTCACCTAAAAGAATACCTTATGAGTGCTGTAAAATTGACTCATAATAACGATCTTTTAATCGGCATGGTTAGTTTTTTTAGTGATGTTTTAGTAAAAGTCTTAGCTGGTATGAAACCCTGCGCTGCCTTTAAAAATGTTATCCCTAAAAGTGGCAAAGACATCCAATTCTATTATCATTTTGTTACCCGAAATGCCCATCAATCAAGCCTTAAATTTATCAAGGATAATGGCCAATCTTGCCATGCTAGGGATGCTTTTCCAGCCAGTCTTTTTCTTATATTAAAGCATGAAGATGATATCCGAGAGGCCATGAAGGATAATGTTATGGCTGGCGGGGATTCGGCAGCAAGGGGCATGATCATTGGGATGATCCTTGGTGCTTACTTAGGCTATGATGCCTTGCCCAGTGATTGGCTAAAGGACCTCAATCATCTAGACGTGATCGATAAATACAGCAAACTTATTTTACCTGACGCTAAATAAAAAAGAGGCGAGTCAAATAACTCGCCTCTTTTTTAGGTTAAACTTCCATAATTTTGCACCTGTGAAACCGGATAAAGCTTTGGCTCTTTTGCATCTAGGTCTTGGTCAAACAAATTAATCTTTATAATCTGGTTATTGTCATAGGTTTTAAAGTAGTAATTGCCAGAGGCACCCGCCATACATCCGGTGTACTGGGTATAGTTAACCCCTTGGTCAGCAATCACATTACCCTTGGGAATATCGACAGATGATAAGATATGAAAGGCTGCCTTTACCCCTTCGTCCTCATCTTCCATGGGATTAATGGTTTCTTTCCCAAAAACAGCCCGTAAAAACCGCGATGGCGGTGTATAATCCCCAGGTAAACCAAAGCTTCCGGCCCCACTTCCGAAGGGTGCAAACTTTAGGCCCCCTAGTTTAATGGGCCGGATACTATTTTGTTTGACCCCGATATAATTGCGAATATTGGTTATATGCCAATTAAAATCAGGACTATTAGTCATCACCCCAATTGGATTATCATATATCTTTATCCCCTCTTGCGTCGGTTCAATAACAATGGTCGCTCCCGATTGATCACTGACAATCCAATGGAGGGGGAGGACAATCCCAAAAAACGCATTGATTTTATTAACAATGTTTAATTCTCCAATACCGGCTCGCAAGTCTTCAACACTTGAAAAAGACGATAAAATCCAAGCCACTACTTCTTCTGGTGACAGATTCCTTTTGTTTTCAAGAGGACCGTCACTATACTGGGCATAAGCAGGAAAATACAAGGCAGCACAGGCTAAACCGACTTCATTTAATCCATCTGCTAAAATATAAGTCTCAAGTTTTCGCCCTTTACCCATAAAGCCATAGGTCCCTAAGGCCTTAGGACCTGAGAGGCTTGTCAGCAAGGGGTAGTTTCTGGGGACAACGATAAAATCGGCCTCCAAATTAAAGTCAAAATCCATGGTTCGGGCAAGTAAATTCACTTGATTATCAGTCATTAAATTTAAACTTGTACACATTTATAGCACCTACTTTCTTTAGCTTTTATAATATCAGATTTTCAACTAAATATAAAGACCTAAAAACATAACTTGGGCATGACTTGGGGACGCTTAGCTAATTTGGATTATTTTCTAGAATAAAAAACAAGGGCTAAATCGCCCTTGTTTTTTTAAAATTAACTGTCTTATTCTTCATCTGGAGGTGTTAGTATTTCATTACTTATGACAATATTGTAATACGTCTCACCCCAGGAATTCCCTGCATCTTCTTTCTCCTTTAGCTCGAATCTAATATTAACCTTATCCCCCGATTTGCCACTAATCACACCGGTTGAACTTACCCTTTCGTCGATACCCTCAGGGATGCTTAGCTCGAAATTATCATCTTTAACATAAGTTTTTGCTACATTTAATACATTCATTCCCGTTGATACAGAATTTAGGCGAAGGCCAGAAGCCCACTCATTTAAGTCAACAGCTACATGTTTAGCTGTGATCTTAAGAGCCTCTCTTGCATCTTTTAAAGCCGCATAGGCTGTATTATATTGGTCATCTGTATTATTAGTTGGATCAAGACGTGTATTGGGGTCAATGCTATATTTTTTATATTCCTTAGAATAAGCATCCCAAGTCGACTTCGTATACCAAATAACGTCTTCCCCCATTTTCTCATCCCAATCCCGGTCATGGGTGTTCTTTTCATTGTAATAAACAATTTCTTGATCGAATTTAGCTACCGTAGTTGGATTCGCCCGAGGAATTAATTCATCTTTTGCCGCGACAATATTTCCAGTTCTTTTTGTAATATCTGCCTTATCTAATTTAATCCGATCATCATCCAAGATCTCATTCTCTCGTCTTACCGTTTCGTAATAACTATAAGAATCAATCGTATAATCGTCAGCGGTCTTGCCTGACGCTAGCTTAATTGCTTGATCATAGGCTTGAAATTCCTCGGCAAAGATATATACAAATGCTGCTTTTGTCGCCTCAATATTTTCAACAGCCTTATTAATCAT
>CAZJGM010000067.1:0-9438 GCA_964545675.1 uncultured Lachnospiraceae bacterium
TAATTTTTGAAAATAGATGATGATTTTTAATTATTCTGTCTTTTCATTTTTTCTCACTCTGAATAGTTTAACTTATTCTTTCAATTTTTCTCATATTTTTACTTATAAAGGATATCCTTTCCAAGGCTTTCTGCTTCTTTGTCACCAACTAAGGATCTGACAATCTCAAGGGCAAAATCGACTGCTTTTGCTGGCCCACGAGAGCTAATGATATTGCCATCTTTGACCACTGCCTCCTCTTGGTAAATGGAATTGGCAAATTCTTTTTCAAGTCCCGGATAAGACGTTATTTTTTTCCCATTAATAAGCTTGGCTTTTTCTAGGACGATTGGCCCGGCACAGATGGCAGCCACTAGTTTCCCGGCTTGATTCATTTCTTTAATAATATTTATTACCCGTTGGTCATCTCGAAGATTGGCTGCCCCAGGCATCCCTCCAGGAATAACCACGGCCTGGTATAAATCGCTTTTTGGCAAATCATCAATGTGGCGATCGGCCCTTACTTCAATACCGTGACTGCCAACAACTTGAAGACTATCGCCAATGGCTACCATTTCAACGGTAATTGCCTCAACTCTTCGTAAATAATCAACCACTGTTAAGGCTTCCACTTCTTCAAATCCTCTTGCTAAAAAAACAATGACATTCATGACTTTCCTCCTTTTACACTACACAAATCGGCAACTATTTTTAATCAAAACAAAGCCACAGGATTTTAAATGCTTGTGGCTTAAGTTAATCTGAAATTTTTTAAACTGGTCTTTTAGTTTTTTGCAACAAGCAAGGCTAGATCTTTTTCAATTGATGCCTTAAACTCTCTAAGCAGCAATTTTTGATCTTCACTTAAGACCATTGGCTGATCATCCAATACACAGATGGTTCCAAAAAATTCACCGTCTGGCCACTTAAGAGGGAGGCCAAAATAAGAAATCATATCAATATCGACATCAGGGTTATCTTTCCAAGCCTCTAATTGTCTAGCATCCACGATTGATAATTCATCATCACTACCAATAACGGTTTCGCAATAAAGGCCATGGCAAAGGTAATCATTGCCGCCGACCTGATAAGGATTTGATTCATTTTCACTCATTAAGAAAACCTGCATGGCTTTTTCGGTAATTTCCATAATTAAACCGGCTCGCACCTTGCTAAAGGCCGCAATTAAATTTGCTATATTCTGCCAGCTCTCTTTCATGCTTTCTTCTATTTTGGGTTTATCTGCACTGCTTATTGGAACCTCCTGAAAAGAACCGTCGGAACGAAGTTTAACCTTTGCTTTTTTCATCTTAAGCCTCCTACTTGTTATTTCTTACACTATTAGTATTACCCTTAAGTAGGCTTTAATATCATTATTTTAATAAATTTTATGATCTTACTCTTTTTCTGTCTTCAATCCTCATTGATTTCCCTTGTTGCTTTAGAATGAATCAGATATAATTGTTTTAGAAAGAACTTTAAAGACGAAAGGATGCCATGAGAAAAATAATTATCGACGATACCATGCAAAAAGGCACTTACTATTTAAGTGAAGAAACAGGACAAAATTTTGACAACGCTTTTAAACCGGAGCTTTCGCCAAAAAGCCTTTTAGCTTTAGGTGTTTTTGGCGGAAAATATATGACGGATTGCCAAGGGGAATTCCCCGCCGATTGGTTTGAAAACGCCAAACTCTCCCCTAAAAAAAAAGATATTTCCCTAAATTATTATCAGGTCGATGCCTCTCTGCCCCTTAAAGACTGGCAGGCTAAGGGATGGATCAATCCGATCGACCCCAGAGGCTGGTTTCAGTGGTACTGCCGCTATTATTACGGCCGACGGGTTCCTGACGAAGACCAACGCCAGATTAAACGGTGGAAAGCCATGGTTCGCCATGTTGGGGCCATTAAAAAAAATTGTCAAAAAATGGACCAAAGCTGCCGTAAAAAACAACGCCAAGCCCTTCTCCACTGGGCCTACGATAGTCGAAAGCTATAATTAGGGCATGACTTGGGGATGTTTCGTTTGTCATATCAAGGTCTGCATTAGCCTATCCATTCAATACGCTTTTGTAAAAAGCCACCCTTATATAACAGCTGGCCAGCCTATTCTCTTGCAATTTTAAATCACAAGCTTTTACCAAGGATTATACTTTCCGAAAACATAATTTAACTTAGATCGTTATCAATCTTTCCTTATTTTTTAAAATTTCAGTTAGAGGTTGGCCCATTTTCTCAATTTCAAACCCCAATGCTTTTACAGTTTCATCAACAGCCAGTTTTTTGGCACAGGAAATACAAAAGCGAACCCTTACACCTTTTTTCTGGAGATCTAAAAGTTTTTCCTGAATCATCTTGTTCTCACTTACTAATTTAGCCGTTGCCCCCCAAACGATGATTTCTACTTCCTGCCACCACTGGTGTTTAAGACTGTTTTCAGCATACATAAACACCATAAGTTCCGATGTAATCGGATCAGCATTGGTCCATAGAATCGTTAACTTATTTTCCATTTTCTCCTCCTTTTTTTCTTTTACTATTCTTTTACTATCAGCACTTTTTTAAAATCCATCTTTATAATCATCCCCTATTCATGCAAATAGACCTTAATATCAATCCTTAGCCAATTGCCGACCATCTTTTTTGATCTTATTTTACCAAACAAGAGCTTTCCGGCATCCATTAAGCGAGAAAAAATGGCATTGTCTGCTTTGGGAACATAACCGATTTTTACGCCATCGGCATTCTTGATAACAATGGCCTTATTATCATAGGGATTTTCCGGCTCACGAAAAAAATCCAACTTATCATCAACCTTCAAATGGCCTTCTAATTCCTCAATTCCCTCAACATGACTTGTCCCGGCCACCTGGGTATCAAAAAGAAAGATATCCCGCTCAAAGGGCTTGGGAATAATAAGACCTTTGCTTTTTCCATGAAGTAAAGAAACCAAATCACCACTTTTATTTTTTACTAAATCACTCATTTTCTCACCCCAGCATTTCTTTAATTCGCACCCTATAAGCCGCCAAAACCTCGTTGAGCTGGCTAATCTCCGTTTCAAGTTCTCCCCTGCGTGCCTTAATGGCTTCAGGGCTTTGAACAAGAGCCTTCATTGTATAAGGATAACTTGATTTAATCTCTGTAATGCTATCTTTAATGCTTTTAAGTAGCTTGGAAAGTCGCTCTTTTTCTTTCATCAAAACTACCTGTCGCTTGGCTTTTTCATCCGGTAGAGCCGGGACCATCTCGCTGATAATTTGCAAGCTATTTAAATCACCATTCTCATAAGCCGTCACTGCATTGAAAAATAACTGCAATTTTTCCTCGGGCAAATCAGGATGCATATCCGGATGTAATCCTTTAACAATAATGCGATAAAGCTTTTTTAATTGGCGACTATCGGCTTCACTTAACATTTCCCCTTGGCTACGGACAAGGGCTGAATTCATCTTTTCAACTTGGGCATCTAGCTTGGCCTGGTAATCAGAAAACTCGGCATCCAAAAGAGCCTCAATTTTTGAAAGATTAATTTTCTCCTGACGATTCTTCTTTGCTTGGATCAGCTCGGATTTTCGTTTAAGACGCAAAATCCCACACTCAAGCTCATATAGTTTATATTCAAGTGAACCAATAGAGAGCATATAAGCCATCTCAATGTTTTTACACTCTTGGTAAATCAGATCATCCCGTTCAAGAAAAAGCATGGACAATTCTGTCCGAAGTTTTTCAAGCTCTGCTTTTAATTTCTCAAGATCTGGATGTAAAATGATAATCTTGGCTGATTCTTTATTGTCCATCTTATCCCTCCTCTTCTAAATTCCTTGTCATTTTAGGCTAGGTCTTTGACTTAAATATAAGTTTTATCAAGAATCAAACCAGTAAATCCATCCTCATGGATAGGTTCATGACAAACGAAACGTCCCCTAGTCATGGTTTGGTTTACAAATATACCAATTAGCCCGCACGCCAACATTGACGACTCGGACCTCAGAAAAACAAGGTTTTAACTCGGTCATACAGGCTCTCATCTCCGGTTCTGCATGGCCAATAAAATGAAAATAATCGCCACCTTCTAACCATTCAATCAAGCTTGTTCCAATAAATCGTTTATCATTATAGTCGTAAATAATCACCCACTTTTTAGCCACCCGGCTCATTTCTGCATACATTTGTCTTCGTTGGTCTTCTTCTAAGCCATGGGCCACATAAGAGCTAATGGCGATTTCAAAGGAATTATCATCAAAGGGTAAGGGCTCAAGAATGTTGGCCCTGATAAAATTAATGCCTTTATTCTCAGGCTTATTCCTAGCAATTTTAAGCATCTTCTCAGCCGCATCAATTCCCGTTACCGTCATTTTCTTTTCCTTTAATACTGAACACAAGGCACCTGTTCCACAGCCAATATCAATAATCGTTTCAAATTTTAAAAGGTCAAATTCGCCTTGAACATTTCTAATAATCTTTTTAAAATTTCGCTTCTGACTTTGATAAAACAAACCATAAAAGGGGGCGATTACATTAAATAAAACACTGCCTTTTTTCTTACTCATTTATACCACCCTTCTTTTATTAAAAGTAATTCGTCAGACTCAGTCACCCGTCATTTTCATAAAACTTAAATCCGCCTTTTCCTCTTCCTTTGATTTCATACATTGAAGAGTCGGCGTGTCTTAATAATGTTTCACTACTTTTTCCATGCTCAGGATAAATGGCTATACCGATCGACGCATCAACGCGACATTCACTCTCCCCGATATGGATTATTTCTTTTAAGCTCTTATGGATTTTTTCAACAATCTGGACAAGGCATTTTTGATCTTTAATATTTCGAAGGATCATTGTAAATTCATCGCCACCCATTCTGGCGACAACATCTGATTTTCTAACATTCCCTAATAAACGATTGCCTACTGTAATTAAGACCTGATCTCCAGCTTCATGGCCAAAATTATCGTTAATTTCTTTAAAGCCATCTAAATCAATAAATAACAATGCAAATTCTTGATGATCACGTTCGCTTTCTAGTGTTATTCGTTTTAATCGTTCAAAAAACAATCTTCGATTTGGTAATCCGGTTAAGACATCAAAATTAGCATAATTTTCTAGTTCTAATTCTAATTCTTTGCGTTTAGTTATATCTGTTGATGACCCGACGAGATAAGATACAGTCTCTCCTTCCATGATCGGGGTTAATGTCGTTAGCCACATCCGCTTTCCAGCCGGTAGAACGATTACTTCTTCATAAGTAATGCTTTTTCTACTTTCAACACACTTCTGATAATTTCTAACAATAATATCCCCTCTTTCCTTGCTTAAGAATTGATAAGGTGACTTATTCATTATTTCTTCAAGGCCTATTCCTGTTTTAATTTGATGGGCCCGATTATTGCGGATGTAACGAAATTCATTACCTCCTAAAACTTTTACCAAAAACATGGCATCTTGGGTGCCGTTAAAAACTTTCTCATACTCATCCCGCAATCTTAAAACTTCTCGTTCAGTTTCTTTTAAATCGGTCATGTCAGTATGGGCCCCTAGCATCCGTTTAGCATTGCCAAAGGCATCTCTAATTGCTAGACCCCGACACCGCATCCATATAGTCGAGCCATTTTTATGTTTATAACGAACAATCTGGTCATAAGGATAATTGGGATCGGCACAATGTTTTTCGAAATTCGCCAAGGCTAATTTTAAATCATCCTGAAAAATGATATCTCGCCATTCACTGCTAAGATGTTTTTTTTCTTTTGGATCATAACCCAAGCTTTCCCAAAATTTATGACTCATCCATTCATTCTCAGGGTTTTCTAAATCCCAATACCAAATCCCATCTAATGCTCCCGATTGGATAAATTCAAAGATGCTTGAATCACTCTTAATTAAATCATACAATTCTTTTTTTAAATAATTTTCATCCATTTTGCCATTCCTCTACTTAGTGATTTTTCTATCCTTTTCTGGATTCTTTTTTATCCAACGTTTTTTTGTTTAAGAGAGTTTTTGACCACAGGACCCACAAAAATGATCACTCTCATTAACCGGATTTTTGCATTGCGGACAACCATTAGTTTTTGAAATCTCGAGGAAAGAATAAGGCAATTCCTCTTCACTCCCTTCCGTCGGTAAAAACAGCCAATCAATCTCATCCCCATCCATGCACATACCAATGGCACCACCCGGTGAGACTAGGTAAAAGTCATCCTCATCGAGGGGATTTTCCGCATCACTAGCCTCTGCCAGTCCTGGCAGGGATGCTCTGCCATAGCGTTCATCAGACTCTGCTAACTGCCACCGTCCCGTAATTGTTAGCGCATACTCGGCGGCCTTTGATAATTCTGTAAATTTTTTCATAAAAACCCCTCCTTAAATTTTATTCATAAACACCATAGACGGTATTAACGTTTTGGATGAAAATAATCCCATTACCGGGCTTATCAATCTCTAGTTTTTGGCGGATGGCCAAAACGATATCCTCGGTGATTGCCTGCTTTGACAAGATTATTACCATCTCTTTTTCTGGTTCAATATTCATATTAAATAATTTACTGGTCTCATGGGCACCAGACCCTCTAGCATTGATGATTGTCCCACCCTTTGAACCGGCACTCTTGGCAGCTTCAATAACATCCTCGGCCTTTCCCCGGTCAACAATTGTTATAATACTCTGATACATGGCTTTATCCTCACCCCTTCCTTCTTCTTGGCTAACACAAGACTGCGAACCAATAATGGCACAGGCACTGGTGGTAAAAACAATGCCGTGATTTGCTTTTTCAAAATGAAAAACCGCATTCATTTCTTTTAAAGCATGGTCAGCCGTTTTTTTATCGGTTCCCATTAAAACAATTTCTTTTCGCTCATCACATAAGGACAAGAAATTTAGCAGGGCATTATTAATGGTTCCTCTTCCTGAAAAAATCGTCCCCCCGCCAATGCCATAGGTTTTTGCCTTGTGCAAAATACGACTACCCATTCCATAATTAACGATTATATGTATTAATTCAAATACTGGCACAGACTCAAAATTAATCATCCTGATCCCCCTTTTTCTTTGACTTGAAGGCAAAAATTAATCCTAGTGCTTGTAGGGTGATAATTGGTGCCATCGCTACCATGGCAATCATGCCAAAGCCATCAATCATTAAATCAGCCCCCTCAAAAGCATTGGCAGCCCCTTGGATAAATGCCAAGATAAAGGTTGCCGTTACTGGCCCGGTTGCTACCCCACCAGCATCAAAGGCTATTCCGACAAAGAGCTTAGGGGTGAAAAACATCATGGCAATTGAAATAATATAGCCCGGTAGCAAATAATGCCATAATTCAATCTCAGGCACTAAAACACGAACCACCGATAAGGCCACAGCGAAGCCAACCCCGATTGTCAGTGACACTAAGACGGCTTTTCTTTTTACATAGCCACTGGTTACCTCTTCAATCTGATGGGTTAAAACGTTAACTGCCGGTTCGGCTAAAATGGTCACAACACCTAAAATAAAGCCATAGCTAATAATATAGGCCTTATTATCTAATAAGGCTAAACTACTACCGATGCTGGTTCCCACATCCATAAAACCGGTATTTACCCCCAGCAAAAATAAAAATAAACCGATAAAAGCAAAAATAAAACCCGTTATTAATTTTCTTAAGTCTCTTTTCTTTAGTTTAAAGGAAATTATCTGGAGGATCAATAAAATAATAAGTAAGGGTAAAAGAGCCAAGAGGCTTTCTTTTAAATAACTTGGAATGCCATTGATAAAGGGTCGGATAATTGAATTAGAACTAGACACCGCCAATTCAAGTGTCGCTGAAAAGGTATTCGTTGGCGAAAAGATATCCAAAAGCATAACGGCTATGATGGCCCCAGATGATGCTAGGGCAACAAGGCCAAAACTATCTTTTTCCGAGGCCTTACTATCTTTTTTTAGTTTTGAGATTCCGACTGAAAGCGATAAAATAAAAGGAACGGCCAATATCCCGGTGGTCGCACCAGACGCATCAAAGGCAATTGCCATAAGTTCAGGAGAGGTAAACAAGGCTAAGGCAAAGATTAGAAAATAGATCCCCATCAATACTTTATATAGGGGAATATTATAAAATATTCTTAAGAAGCCAAGAGCAATCATAACCGCCATTCCGATCGATACAACAAGGAGGATGGTTAAGCCTGGTATCTGCCCTGAAGTGACAAGATTTACCTGATTAGCTAAAACCATCAAACCCGGTTCGGCGATTGATATAAAAAAACCTAGGACTAGACCAGCAATAAGGACAATCCATAATTTATTCGATTTAGCCAGTGACTTTCCGGTTAAACTTCCCAGCGGTGCAACACCAATGTCCACCCCCAGTAAAAAAATAGTTAAACCGATTACCACAAATAAAGACCCAATCAAGAATCGAATGATTAGATTTACCTCCATGGGAACAAGGGTAAAATTTAATATTAGTACAATTATGGTGATTGGAAGGACCGAAAATAATACTTCTTTAAATTTTGACACAATTACATTCAAAGCCATCACCCTTTCTTTGCTTATCGTCTAAGCTTTTTAACAAGCTTTTATCCATAACTTTTGAATTATTGGTCTAATTGTATCCAAAACTGGCCCTTGAGTCAATTTATAATAAGGAATCTCTCCCAAATAAATTTGGTTCAGTTACTTTATCAAAAAATAAAAAAGCGGCTGCTAGGAGCCACTTTTTCTTATCCGATTATCGCTTTTAGAGTTCATGCCCATAACTATAAAGATAACGATGACGCTCGGAGGCCACTAGATCATCCGGTATTGTCGTAAAATCAGGAAAGCCAGCTTTAAGGGCCATATAGCATCTGGCTGCTTTTTCAACCACCAGACAAGCCGTTTTAGCTTCTTTTAAATCTCGCCCGGCACAAACTGGTGCATGGTTTCTAATCAGGACAGCATTTTTCTGCCCTAAGGCCGAGGCGGCTTCTTTTGCTAATTCCAAGTGGCTTCCGGCATTAATATAGGTTCTTGTTATGGGAACATAACCACCGATCACCTGACTTAACTCTTCAAAAATAGCCGGTATTCCTTCATTTGAGGCACACATGGCCGACCCATAAACGGGATGGTAATGAACGACCGCTCCGATATCCGGTCGGTTAACGTAAATCAAACGATGAACGTGCATTTCAGATGTCGCATTTCGCTGACCGTCAACCTTGTTTCCATCTAAATCAACGATCACCAAATCTTCTGGTCTCAGGTCCTGGTAATCGACCTTACTGGGTGTCAACATAATAGTACCGTCATCTAAACGGACACTGACGTTTCCAAAGGTCCCAATCACCAAGCCGGTCTCTTCTAGCCATAAACACATTTCAATAATTGCTTTTCGTTCATCAAGATACTTCATCTAAACCTCTCCCTCTAATAAATATTGGCTTAAATTCATTTATAGCTTAAGGATGCGCAAGATCTCATCAGCTGCTGAA
>CAZJGM010000068.1:0-9305 GCA_964545675.1 uncultured Lachnospiraceae bacterium
AGAAGAAGCAAATCGAAAAGAAACAAAGATTGCGGTATTCTTTTTTGACTTAAATGATTTTAAAAAAATCAATGATACTTTTGGTCATAGTTTTGGTGATCAAATACTCTTGCAAGTAGCTCGTCGCTTAAAGAGTCAACTACGAAAAGGTGATACAATTTCACGACTAGGTGGCGATGAATTTATTGGATTAATGCCTCAGATAACAAGGCAAGAAGAGATTATTGAAATTGTAGAACGAATGATAAATCTTTCTAAAACACCTTTTTTTATTGATTCAAAAGAAATCCTTGTTAAATGGAGTATTGGTATTTCTATCTACCCGGATCATGGCCAAACAAGTGAAAAGCTTATCTTTAAAGCAGACCAGGCCATGTACTGCGCCAAACAAAGTCAGACGGGATATGCATTCTATGAAGAAAATCTGTAAAGTATGGTAAAAAATTTGTTAAATAGCGTCGATACTATTAAAAAGAATAAGCTAGATCTCCTTATAATAGTCGACGCTATTGTTTTACGGTCATTTTAAATTAATTAATATCAGAATCTTTTCCGACAGATAAAAGATTTTGCTGGTCTATTTTTTTATTTTGTTTAGCTATTAAGATTAAGAGAATAAAAGATCCGAGAAGGCCGAGTACCATTAACCAATAGCCACTATTAAGTTGGATTAAAAATGACATAAATAAAAAATTTGCACTTTCGCCAATGAAACTAGCAAGAAAGGAACCTAAATCACCCAATGTCCCTGTTAGTATGGATCTTAGTGCTTCTAAGATTTGATCATTAATCTGTGTCGTAAAGCGAAGAAGTTGGTCATTAATCTGACTATTGACAATGGTTACGACGGTACCAATGCCTACAAATAAAAATGATAATAGGCCAGAGAGAAAAATAGACAGGCCAATGTTAGCTCGTTTATAGGCAATCAAGGCCATTAAAACAACAATTAAAAAGAAAATTATAAACATTAAGCCATTTGCCTGTGATTTATAGCCATCAATGGTTGCCATTGTAGCATTTACTTGATCCATGGCTTGGCGAGCTTGAAGAGAAGCCGTATTCACAGTTCCAGAAATGCGTCTCGCTCCTTGCAAAATGGCATAGCCATCCTTTAATAATAAATTAATGGTTTGACCGTTATCTAAGTTTTCATTAATAACTTGTGAAAGTCTGGGATCGATAATAAAATCAAGGGCTGGATTAGATAAGGCCGTATTAATATTGGTGATCAGTCCACTTTCAGGAATCGGTTTTCGTAATAATTGAAGAATTGATTGGTCAAATACAGTAAGGTTTCTCAGTGGGACCCCATAAATGGTCAGATCATCAATCGGTTTTTGCAGGACAAAGTCTCCTAGATTTAACTCGATTAGCTTATAGTCTGGGCTGATAATATCGACTTTATTATCACCAATTCCTGAAACTGATAGGCCAACACGAGCACTCATAAAGGGCATAAAAAAACTTATCAAAACCAGCAAGAGACAAAGTAGGGCAGCGGTGCGTAGTTTGTTTTCAATTATCTTTGTTCTTATAAATAAAAAAGATTTTTCGAATGTTTCTTTCATTAGTGTTTTCTCCTTTTTCTTAAATTATACCTTGAATAACCATCAATAACTACTTAAAAGTTTAAAAGTTGAGCAAAAGATCTGTTTAAAGAAAATTTACAAACTCCTGATTCCGCTTATGGCTATTTAAAAAGTTTATTCTTAATTATGTTTTCATTTTTACATTATTAATATATAATAGGGGAGAAAGCGATCGGTAATCACTGGTGGCTTTTTAGATTGTATGAAAAGTGAGTGAAATTGAAAAAATTTATAATAAAATCCATCGATCCAACTAGTATTGGAGAAGAATTGGAAATTATGCCGGGAGATAGTTTATTGACTATTAACGGTCAAATAGTTTCTGATATCCTTGATTACCGATATCTGATTGCCGATGAAAAACTAATAATTGAAATCGAAAAAGCAAACCAAGAAATTTGGGAACTGGATATTGAAAAAGAATTTGAAGACGATCTAGGGCTTCATTTTAAAGAAGATATTATTGAGACTAAAACCTGTAAAAACAATTGTATTTTTTGCTTTATTGACCAGTTGCCTAAAGGACTTAGAAAAAGTTTATACGTGAAAGATGATGATGAGCGTTTATCATTTTTAATGGGCAATTATATCACCTTGACCAATCTGACTCAAAAAGAGATGGATCGGATTATTAATTATCGAATTATGCCGATTAACTTATCAATCCATACGACTAATCCCAAACTTCGCTGCCAAATGCTTAATAATCGTTTTGCTGGAAATGTAAAAGAGTATTTGGATCTTTTTAAAGAGAATGATATTTTAATGAATGGACAAATTGTTCTAGTGCCTAATTATAATGATCAAGACCAACTAGAAAAAACACTTAATGATTTAAAAGATTATTATCCGGTGATGCAGTCAGTATCAGTGGTCCCTGTAGGAATTTCGGCCTACCGTAAAGGATTAACAAAGCTTGAGCCTTTTAATCAAAAAGCGGCGATTAAAACGATCGAAATTATTAATAAGGTTCATTCTGAAATGCGAAAAAAGTATGGACATGGATTTGTCTATCCCAGTGATGAGTTTTTTTTACTGGCCAATTTGCCTATTCCTGATTGGTCCTATTATGATGGCTTTTCACAAATTGAAAATGGGGTAGGGATGATTGCTGATTTTAGGCATGATTTTTATCAAGCTTTAAAAGAAGAAAATAAGTTGCCTTCATTTGCGATAAAAAAAATTGGCATCATCACCGCTACTGCCGCCGAGTCTGAAATTAAGAATCTTATTAAAAGCTTTAAAAAAAATTACCCAAAAGCAGATATTTTAATTTTTCCAATCGTTAATCATTTCTTTGGGGGGAAAATAAATGTATCCGGCTTAATTACCGGAGAAGATATCATTAATCAGATCTTGCCAGAGCTTCGAAAAAATCCCCGAGATTTTTTGTTGATTCCTGAAAATGCTTTTAAACAGGATTCAGAACTATTACTCGATGACCATACTCTGACTACATTAACTAAAAGTCTAGGGACACCTTTAATTAAGACGGCTGTTAATGGCCAGTCTTTTTTAAAGGCTTTATGTGGTGCTTAAAAAATTAAAATAAAGTGAGGAAAAATTATGCCAAAACCAATTGTCGCTGTTGTTGGCCGCCCAAATGTCGGGAAGTCGACACTTTTTAATAAATTAGTAGGTGAACGAATTGCTATTGTAGAAGATACTCCAGGAGTAACCAGAGATCGAATCATTGCCGATGCTGAGTGGCAAAACCACCATTTCACCTTGATTGATACCGGTGGCATTGAACCTCATACAAAAGATGATATTCTTTTGCAGATGCGGCTTCAGGCCGAAATAGCTATCGATATGGCTGATTTAATCGTTTTGATGGTCGATGGCCGAGAGGGTATGACTTCATCCGATCTTGAAGTGGCTAATATGATTAGAAAACAGGAAAAAGACGTGTTATTAGTTGTCAATAAGTTAGATACTGTAAAACTTGAAGATAATCTCTATGAATTTTATAATCTTGGTATTGGTGAACCGATGGCAATTTCAGCTGAACAGGGCCTGGGACTTGGTGATTTTTTAGATGAAGCCGTCAATCGGATGAAACGTTATTATGATGATGAAGAAATTGAGGATGAGCGTTTACGGGTGGCCGTGATTGGAAAAACGAATGTAGGAAAATCGACCCTAATCAATAAGATCCTTGGCGAAGACCGTTTAATTGTTAGCAATATAGCTGGAACGACACGAGATGCCATTGATACGGGGATCAAATATGATGGGGAAGACTATGTCTTTATTGATACTGCCGGTCTTCGTAAAAAAAAGAAAATCTATGAAGATATTGAGCGTTATAGTATCATCCGGGCTATTGCAGCTGTTGAACGAAGTCAAGTGATCTTGCTTTTAATTGATGCCATTGAGGGCGTGACTGAACAGGATGCAAAAATTGTCGGTATTGCTCACAATCGAGCGATTCCAACTATCATCATTGTTAACAAATGGGATGCAGTTGAAAAAGATAATAAGACAATGAAAAAAATGGAAGCAGATATACGCAATAATTTAACCTTTATGTCTTACGCACCGATTATATTTATTTCAGCTAAAACTGGACAACGCTTAGGTAAAATATTTGAAACCATTAAATATGTAAAGGCTCAAAGTGAAAAACGAATTACCACTGGAAAGGTTAATGAAGCCATTGCCGAATTTGTAATGATGAAACAACCACCAGCTAAACATGGTCGTCGCCTTAAAATATTTTATGCCTCTCAGGTTGCCATTAAACCACCGACCTTTATTATTTTTGTTAATGATCAAAGTTTGATTCATTTTTCTTACCAGCGTTATTTAGAAAATAAGATCCGCGAGACCTTTGATTTCTTTGGAACACCAATTCGAGTATTTATCAGGGAACGAAGTGAATAATTAAATAGTAATGAAAGTCTAAAATCTTTTGTCACGAAATGTAAGTTTCGTGACAAAAGCTATTTTTTGTGATAAGATAGAGCCATCATTTACTAACCATTCAATTATTCGCTTATTTATCTATAATTATTTTTATCGCTGGTTCTTTCGATAATCGAAAGAAGTTTTCAGCAAATAATTTAAATACGTATAGGAAAGGATTTTATCATGATAAATACTCTGGATCTAAACAAGCAAAATCATTATATCGATGAGTTTTTAAATTATCTTCTAACCATTAAAGGTTATTCTAAAAAGTCAGCTCAGGCTTACGAATACGATCTGATTATTTTTTTTCGTTTTATCAAGCGTTACTTTGCCATGGTTCCTCAGTCCGATCCTTTTGATACAATTGCAATTAATGATGTGACCTTAGAGGAATTAAAAATCATTAATTTAGGGATTCTTTATGCTTTTTTATCGTTTGTCAGTAAAGAACGCCATAATTCCGATTATGCCAGAAGTCGTAAGGTCTCTTCCCTACGCTCGTTCTTTAATTATCTTTGTAATAAACAAAAATATTTTGGGCCAAATCCAGTAACAGATTTGGAAATGCCGAAATTACCGGCCCGAAATGCCCGTTATTTGGAATGGGATGAAGCCGTTGACCTTCTTAAAGGGATAAAAGGCCGTCATAAAGAACGGGATTTTGCCATTATTACCTTGTTTTTAAATTGTGGAATGCGTTTATCGGAGCTAACCCAGATTAAAATTAGTGATATTAAGAACGATACTTTAAAAATTATTGGTAAAGGTGATAAGGAACGCCTAATCTTCTTAAATAGTGCCTGTTTGAAGGCTATTAATGCGCATTTAAAGGTGCGAGGCGATCAGGGCCCTCCTTATCTCTTCCTTAGTCAGCAAAATAAGCCGATCTCTAATCGGGCCGTTCAACACCTTGTCAAAAAACATCTAAACGAGTGTGGCCTAGATACCAGTGAAATTTCTGTTCATAAACTCCGCCATACGGCAGCAACTTTGATGTTTCGTTATGGTGATGCTGATATCCGGTCTGTCCAAGAAATCTTGGGCCATGAAAATGTCTCAACGACTCAGATTTATACTCATACCAATGAAGAAGTATTAAGAGATACGATGAACCGAAATCCCTTGGCTAAATTTGAAAATGAAGAATAAGTAGAAAACCCATAGACCTAAAATCTATGGGTTTTCATATTAATCTTTTACACTATTTAATATTTATCATCTTCAGAATCGTCATTTAATTGAATCGTTGGTGTTATTACTGAAGAGATTTTTGTTTTTGCAGTATTTTCTTGCTTTAATTTATTTGTAAATTTAAATGTACTGACCATTCCTTTTAAGATTTCTGCTTGCCCGTATAATTCATCACTGGCTGCAGCACTTTCTTCGGCTGTTGCAGAATTGTTTTGAACAACTTGAGAAACTTGGTCGATTCCCTGATTAATTTCATTAATGGCAGTTGCCTGATTATTTGATGCAACATCAATATCATGAACAAAGGATGCGACTTTAGTTATATCATTAATAATTTCTTTTAATGATTCTGCCGTATCATTTGCGATTACTGTTCCTTGCGAGACAGCTGAAATCGAATTTTCAATGAGTACAGTTGTCTCTTTCGCAGCATCTGCACTTTGCCCAGCCAAGGTTCGCACTTCTTCGGCAACAACAGCAAACCCTCTACCTTGTTCACCAGCACGTGCTGCTTCAACTGCTGCGTTGAGTGCTAAAATATTTGTTTGGAAAGCAATATTGTCAATGACTTTAATAATATTAGAAATTTCTTCAGAGGACATGTTTATTTTTTCCATTGATGTAAGCATTTCTTGCATTTGAAGATTGCCTTTGTCAGCATTATCTTGAGCAGTTGTTGTTAGCTCATTTGCTTGATTAGCGTTCATGGCATTTTCTTTTGTCTGCTCGGCCACTTCAGCGATCGCAGCATTTAATTCTTCCATGGTGCTGGCTTGTTCAGTCGCCCCTTGTGCCAATGCTTGACTGGCAGAGGCCACTTGTTTGGAACTTGAACTTACATTATCTGACGAATCGTTAATATTTCCAATAATACTATCAAAGGAATCAATCGTTGCATTAATGGACTGTTCAATTAATGCGTATTTTCCTAAATAACCACTACTCATCTTCCTTGTTAAATCACCGGATGCCATCCTCTCAAGTATGGTCATTGCTTCGGCGATAGGTTCTTCAAAGGCATCTAATGTTTGATTAAAGCCATTTATAATAGCCCGATAACCTCCATCAAACTTAGAAGTGTCTCCACGTAAGTCAAGCTTACCACTCACACCGGCATCAGCCAAACCATTAGCTTCGGCAACTAATTCATTGATGGTTTTAAGTGTTCGCGTAATCGCTGGGACAAGCTGATCATTATCTGAACGTTGTCCAATACCAATATAGTGATCAAGCTCACTGGTATCACCCTGAGCAATCTGAAGGAATGCTTCTTGTAAGGCAATAAATCGGCCTTGTATTTGATTAATTTCATCAGCAAAGTCCTTACACCGCCCATTATATGATCCTTCCATTAAAGCGGTAAAATCATTAACAGCCATTTTTCCCATCACACTACTTGCCTCATTTATGGGGGCTAGTATAGTTGCTAAAGTGTTATTAAAACCTTGAATGATTTTTTGGTAATCACCACTGTGCTTCGTTTCATCCGCTTGAATGTCTAAGCGACCGGCTATCGCTCCTTGTGCTAACACATTAACATCGGAGACAAGGGCATCAATATTATCAATACACATATTAAGATTGTTTTTGATTGTATTAAATTCACCATTAAAATCAGCTGTAATTTTTGCTGGGATATCACCTTGACTAATCTTATCAATATAATCAGCGGATAAATTAAGCGGGTTAACAACTGCATCGAGTGTTTCATTAATGCCCACGATAATATCTTTATATTTCCCTTGGAATTTACCATCATCACCACGAATAGCTAATTGACCGTTCGTCGCTGAATTAGTTAGTGTAACCACTTCTGTTTCTAAATTTCGAAGGTTCTTAATAACAGCAATTAAACTTTGTGATTGAACATCCTTATCTGACTTTACATCAACAACGACATCTAAGTTACCAAGCGACACTTGTTTAAGAATTGCTGTATTTTCCTGAATATTCTCTGACAATTGTTTAAAGGATTGTCCAAGCGTACCCAGTTCGTCATCGCGTTGACTAATTTCAAATGGAAATTCACTATCATAATCACCAACTTCAGCTTTTTGAAACAACTCGGTTACGTGAACAATTGGATCGACTAAACCCTTAACCAGTCGGATAATAATAAATCCTAAAATTAGAATTGTTAATAAAAACAAAGCAATTAATTGGAAAATTAAGGAATAAATCGGTTGATTTAATTCATGTTGAGATTCTAATATTGCTAATGTCCAGTTCGTTGAAGGAATAGGAGCATAGTAGACACTGTTTTTCCCACCATCATCTTTAAATGTACCTGTTCCAGATTTACCCTCAAGAATATCGGTACCCAGTGACGATAAACTTTGATTCGGATCATCTAAAATACTAATTGTCATTGCTTTGTTGGCATCTTCATCGGCGATATAGATCCCCTCTTGATCGAGGAGAAAAGCACGACCAGTTTCACCCACTTCAATCCCTTGAACCATTGCTTGAATACTAGTTAAATCTATGTCTCCTGTTACAACACCTTTTAAATTACCAGTATTGTCATAGAAAGCTGAAGCAGTTGTTACCATCGAAATACCTAATGTTTCATCGGCATAAGGTGCTGACCAGGCTAGTCCCTTATTATCTAGTGCCGCAGTGTACCAATCTTGATTGGGATAATCATAATCATCGGTACTATAGAGAGCCTCTTCGAAGAAAATATTATCACCATCTCGGTATGCATAAGGTCCAAAATATTTTTGCTCCGGTCGGTAACTGTTGTAATCATACCAAACACCAGCACCATAGGTATCTGGGTTTAAGCTTACAAATCGAGTTAAAATACCCTCATAATCGGGAACAGCCATTGAAAGACCATTTATACCAATCGTTTCACTTAAGCTACTAACGACTTTACCATGATTGCCCAAAATCTGTTCGACACTTCCAACGGTATTCTTAAGTTGCAAATCCATCCGGTCTTCAATTTCTTTGCGTTCACTTCTAATTGTTAATGAAATAACAATAATACCGATTATCAATAATGATAATGCAATAAACATCATTACCCGAGTCGTAATCTTAATCCCAATCGATTTTTTATTACTCTTATTTTGCATTTTGATTTTAATCCTTTCTTTTATGTTCATAAATTAATTACTCCATTACCATCTAGGTGAAGATTAATAATAATTTCCATTCCTGTATCAAATGGTGAGAATTAACAAATGAGTATTGCCTACATAATAGACCACTAGTGCCTATTTTCAGACCATGCGTTGCCTAAAATTAGACCACGCAGTGCCTAAGATAAGACCAGAGAGATTAGGGCTACTAAAAGTAGCCCTATGTTTTCTTATTATTTCTTTAGTCTAGCCTGATATTTAATGCCATGCCTTTCTCTCATAGAAACCTCACCATCGATTAAAATTTGGTAAGAATCATGGACTATTCTATCTAAGATAGCATCTGCTATTTGTATGTTTTCAATCTTTGAATGCCAGCCTTCAGGAGCATACTGAGAACAAAATATTGTCGATGAATTTCTTAATCTAGCTTCAATAATTTCAAAGATATGAAGGGCTTGCTCTCCCTATGTGTTAGCATAGTTGTCAGGTAGAGAAAATTACTTTATGATAGTAATTA
>CAZJGM010000069.1:0-9042 GCA_964545675.1 uncultured Lachnospiraceae bacterium
GCCGAGATGCCCAACTCTTTGATATCTATTACCGCACCCATGTCCAAAATTTTGGATGGCTCGATTGGGCTAATAATGGTGAAAAATCTGGTACTGCCGGTTACGGTTATCGCCTTGAGGGTATTGAAATCAAAGTTTTACCCAAAGGGATGGCACTTTATGAAGCCACCGACCAAGTTTCTGATTTAAATAAAATGCCTTATCTTGAGTTTAAATAGATAAACATTATTATTACTAATTGCCCCTTATGAAAGGTAATGACTATGATTGAATTTAAAAAAATCCAAGCCCTCCTTATGGACGAATGGAACAATAGTTTAGAAGATTCGCTGAGTCCTTATATCACATCCCCGAGGATATCCTTAACTGAAACAGACCTGAGAAAAGAACTCAGCCAAAATGATGATCTAATCTCTATCTTTAGCGAGTGTACCTATGAACTATTTTGTCTAAATTGTGTTAATGACTATCTTTTTTTCTTAACCAATAAAGATTTATTCCTTATCGCAAAAGCTGATTATACCGGCAGCAAAATCCTGCTTGATAAAAATGGCCTTAAAACAGGGATAAGTTTTTCGACTAAAAGCATTGGTGTTAATGCTGTTTCTTTATCGGCCAAGTACGATCAGCCAATTTACCTAAATACCCACCAGCATTTTTGTGTCCTGATGCGAAGTTTTTATTCGTGTGCCATTCCTATAAAAATATCTGGCTCACCGGTTGCTTATCTTACTATTTTAACAAGAAATGATGTCGCCAGCAAAAAATTCAAATACCTCCTTGACATTCTTTCTTCTGCAATGATGAATAAGCTCCATCTTTTTCAGTGTCGAAAGCACAAAAATATGCTTAGTTCCATCCAATTAGAAATCTTAACCCTCCTTGCTAATGGCAATACAGAACTAGAAATTGCCGAGACCTTAAATTATTCCATCCAATCAATTAAATATCATAAACATGAAATATACAGAAAATTTGGTGTGAAAAACACCGCTAATGCCATTTCCAAACTCTATAAATACAAGAATATTAACTGTTCTTACACCTAAAATAAAAGAAAGATTTTAAAGGCCTAGCCCCTATCTAAAAACAAGGGCTAGGCTTTTTTTACTTGTAATGCTTTTCAGTAAATTCACTACGTCTTGCATAAAAAGGATAGATATCTTCATAGGTATCGCGATAGACCTTATACCAATCTTGGTACAGGGCAACAGCCTTTTCTTCTGAATAAAATTCCTTATCAATGGTGATTTTTTCTGTCGCTTCTTCATAATCTTTCCATATACCGACACCGACACCACCGATAACCGCTGCCCCTAGTGCCGTTGCTTGCTGGGGTGAGGATACTCTGCTAAATTTCATCCCATTTACATTTGCATACGTTTGCATCCATTCATCATTTAAAGCCCCTCCGCCAATGGCTCTAATTGTATCGAGTTTATAAACATCAAAACCCATTTCTTCATAAAGGTCGTATAACCAATGCATATTAAAGCAAACGCCTTCATAAATAGCCTTGAGCAAATGGCCTCTGCTATGAGAAATATCTAAACCGATAAAACTACCCCTAGCATTGATATCAAAATGAGGTGCCCCACCGCCTCGTAAATAAGGATAAAACAGCAATCCATCTGCACCCAAGGGGACATCTTTACTTTCTTTCATCATTTTTGCATAAACGTCTGTTTCATAGGTAATGTCGTCAATTTCTTTCTCATCGGTCTTATAAAATTCATCTTTAAACCAATCCTGACCAATCCCTCCGGCTGCAGTAATCATTACTAAATTATAGCCTCCGGTTGGTTGCATGGTATTACAATTCATCTTATATCTTGGGTCAAGGGAAGGCGTTTGGGAAAATACTGCTGACCAATTTGCCGAACCAAGACAGGTATAGGCCATGCCTGGCTTAATAATACCCGCCCCAATATTTGCACAAATAACATCGCCAGACCCTAAGGTAACTGGTGTTCCTTTTTCAAGACCAAACTCGATTGCCGCTTTTTCGGTTATGTGGCCAATAATATCATCTGAATTAATAATATCAGGAATTTTTTCCATATCAACCTGGGCTGCCTTAAAAATTGCTTCTGATAATTCTTTTTTTGCACAATCCATCATCCCATTCATGGACATATCCCCATATTCAGTCGCCATAACCCCAGTCAAGCGATATGAAATGATTTCTTTATATTGTAAAAATTTATAGGTCTTATTATAAATTTCGGGAACATTATCCTTGTACCACATAATCTTACAAATTGGGGCTAATTCTGGCTGCCAACCGATACCGGTAATTTTGTAATACTCATCATTCCCACCAAGACTGTCCATCAAACGCTTGGCTTGGTCGCCTTGTCGCATATCACACCAGATCCCAACTTCATCTAAAAGAACTTCGCCTTTTTTATCGACGGGAATCATCGTCATCATCTGATTACTAAAAGACACGACGGCAATTTCCTTAGGATCTATTTTGCTTTTTTTCATTAATTCTTTAACCGATTTAACAACCACATCATAAACTTCGCTTATCTTTTGCGACGACCAATTCTGTTTAGGATAATAGGTTTCATAAACTTCACTCTCTGAGGCCACTACATTTAATTCTTCATCAAGTAGGATTGCCTTATTGCCGGTCGTTCCCATATCATTAACAAGTATATACTTCTTCCCCATTTTTTTCTCCTTTTCTAAATACTTTAATTATTTGCTCGCCACTCATCAATCCAAGCCGTTAATGCCTTTAAAAAACGTTTTCTGGCTTTTTCGATGCCTTCTGGCATCATTGAAGTAAATTCAATCTTTTTATCATATCCTGAATGACCACAATCCCAGACCTTATGGGTGCCGACAAAACAAAGCGGCATATCACTTTTCCCATCCCAGTCTTCGACAACATGAAAACCTAAGGCTTTTAGGGGGGCATCAATTGTTACATCGATTTGGACCCACTTGCCATCCACTAGAATCTTTAAATAATTATGGAAATCGACAATGTCATTATTATCAAAATGTTTCATTAAGTCTGCTGGAAGGTCGACAACCTTATATTCATCATTGGGAAACCAGGTCAAATCTTTCCAGCGTTGCAGGCAAATCATATCTTTTGTCTCTACGCCGATTTCATTCAATAATTCCTTAATCAAAAAATTTTTTCCAGAACAGGTCCCCTTATTAGCTTGGTAAACATCATAAGGATCTCTCGATCCAATACTACCAAAGGGTATATCTCGAACCCTTTCATACAGACTTATAATTTGTTGATCTTTTGCTTTTTCCAGAATACCCCATTTTTTTAAAATCTCTTGGCGTTTTTTTTGCTCTAATTCCACAAATTTCCCTCCTTTTAACTAATATACCCGATAAATCTCTCCACACGAATAGTCGCCCATGCCAGAAAGCCATAGATTTAAGGCCCACTCAATTCTTGGCCATTTATCCTGAATATTTTCACCTAGGGCAATGCCATTTACAGAATAGCCCTTGGGGATAATACTACGGGCAATGGCTGTCATCATACCAGTGATAGCACTCGAGCAGGTAGCTTCAAATAAACTTGCTCCTTGTAAAAGACAACCTTCGCCTTCACCTTCGCCAGTATAGCCATAGGCACTGTTAAAATAAATAATCTGTCTTTTATGTCCTTGGTCAAGGGACTCAAGGGCAATTTTTAAAAATAAGAAATAATTAAAACACCAATCTTTAAGGCAAGTATCCCAATTTTCACAACTTATTGGCTCTTCTTTTCTCAAGCGTTCTAAGTCGAAATTACAAAGAAGGTAGTCTATTTCTCCTAGTTTATCTTTTGCTGCTTGAAAGCCTTTTTTCATGGAAGCCTCATTTCCCGACTCTACCCCAATATCAACGATGGAATCGTTTTCTTCACTTCCACCAATATTCAAGCTTATGACATCCATTTCCATGCTTTTGCAATAATTAGCTAGTTTTCTTCCAATCATCCCTTTAGACCCGAGAATTAAACATTTTTTACCACGATGATTTACAAAATAAGTATCGATATTTTCCACCTCCTTTATTATCTCAAATAGGTAATGCCACCATCAGATAAAAGCGAAACACTTGTGACTTGATCATTTTTAGCGGTCGCAAAAAAAGCATATAATTTGGCAATTTCTTTTGGTGTAATCATTTTTCCAGTCAAGGATCGTTCATTCATTTTTTTCAAGCCTTCATCGACATCTAATCCCTTACTAGCAATGACTCGACGAATCATTGGGGTATCGGTATGTCTTAGGGCTAGGGAGAAGGTTTTAATCCCCTCGTCATCATACTTTAAGGATAAGCTTTTTGCCATTCCAACAAAACCTGCTTTTCCTGCCAAGTATGGGGCTGGTATGCCTGACGAGGAAAGTGGTGCGGCTGTAAAAATAATTCTGCCCCACTTTTGTTTCCTCATATACGGCAGTAGGCAAATGGTTAAATAAACAGCACCTGAAAGATCAATATTAATGGTTGATTCAAAGCCCTCAAAACTCATATCTGGGAAAGTATGTGGTCCCTTTGGCCCTTTAACAGCAGCATTATTAATGAGAATATCAACCCCTCCTTGGTCCTTGTGTATTTTATCTGTCATCGCTTTGACTTGATCCTTATTGGCTATATCACAAATCAAAGGAATCGGCCTAGTACCACCAACTGCTTTATAAATTTCATCTGCCTGCTCACTGGTATCAGCGATATCACACATACATACCTTTGATCCAAGACGAGCAAATTCATAACAAAGTTCTTTGCCGATACCCCCTCCAGCACCAGTAATTAATGTTACACGATCATTTAGAGGGTGATAGCATTCTTTCATCCATTTCTCCTTTCCTGATCTTACAATAATATTTTGATAATCTTTTAAACTCAATTGCGACCATCTCTCTTTTTAATGCAATTTCTGTTTTCATTGTATCGTGATCCCCAAAAAAATGCTATGGGCAAAGGTGTAAATGTTAATGGTCTATAACTATTTTTTAGACTTTAGTTTAACTTTTAATAATACCTTACAAGCCCGATTGGCCTTTTCTAAGTAAATCCCTTAGCTAAGCAAGTGCTTAACGGCATAATCGGCCCCTCTTTCTCTTGCAATCTTCGACCAAGCCCTTAGCTTTTCTTCTGAGATCTCTTTATTAAAGGCCTTTGATAAATCTTCTTTTGTAAAATGATTTGGATCTAAGACGGCTCCTAGCTTGTTTTTTTCAATATCATAGGCAATATTAAATTGATCACTTGAAAAGGGCAAGACGATCAAGTCTTTTTGATAATACATGGCTTCGGTAAAAGTATTGCAACCACCATGAAAAATAACCGTATCGACATAGGGCATCAATGCGATTTGGGGGATAAAGTCTTCGATAATGGTATTTTCTCCGCCTAGCGTCTTTAAATTTTTAGCATTTGAGCCAGCCCCTACAATTAAAAGGGCTTGGGGGAAAAGATCCCGGCTAAAGCAAATTAATTTCTCAAGAACATCTTTTCGATTGGCTAAAAAGGTCCCCAGAGTAATCATTATTTTCTTTTCATTCGTCGCAACTTTTTTAAGCCACTCTTGGTCGAGCACTTTTTGTTCAAAACAATTTCCCATAAATAACTGCTTAGGCTGAGCATTTTTCTTTTCACGGTGGTAAAAATCAAAATAATTATAAATAATGGCTAACTCAGAGACCAAGGCAAAGGCATTGTCTGTTTTTTTTCTAGCCTTCTTGCGAGAAATGACCTGATTAAAAACTGCCGTAAAGTCCCTCTCAGTTTTGCTGGCAATTTTTTTTAAGGATCTTAAATCCTCGTCTTCAATTTCAAAAACGATCGGCCACTGTTTGGGAATGCCATAAGTTTGACCCGGCTGTGGAATCGTGTTGGGATGGGGTGGGCAAAAAGTGATAAAGGGCAAGTCTAAAAAGTATAAAGCCAGGGTGACGGCGTAGGATAAGACATCGACAACAAATAAATCAATTTCTAGTAAATCATTTGCCTGCCCGATTGTTTTAATCAGTTGCTCAGGCTGATAGAGCATATCATCTTTTCGATGCCGTGATTGGGTAATCAATGTCTCGATGGCCCCTTTTTTGGTCGCCGCAAAAAATTCTTCTAACCTTATTTTTTCGCCATCGGGTTGACTCGTTTTATCACTGGTCCCCATATTTCTATTTTTACTAATATCCATCTCGTAGAAATTCAAATCTTGGTCTATAACCTTTTCTTTAAATTCTCGGCTACAGGCAAAAGTAACTTGGACACCATGTTTTTTAAAGCTCTTGGCTAAAACAAGCAAGGGGTTAAAGTGGGAATAAAAAGGTGGGCTGATAAAAAATACATGCTTAATTGTCATTATTGTCTCCTTCAATACTTAGGTAAAATGATAAAAATTCACTGCTTATTTTTGTCATTGAAAAAAGTTCCTTAACTGTTTTTTGACCACCAGCTTGGATCTTTCTAAATGCCGCTTGGTCGATCTTTGAGTCATAAATATATTTCTCACAATCATTTTTAATGCTTTGCCAACTGCTGGTATTAATTAAAAAGCCATTAGTCCCATTTTTTAGATAACTTTTAACCCCACCCTTAAGGGGGCCAAGGACTAAAAAGCCTTGGGCCATGGCTTCTAAAATGGCCAGACCAAATTCTTCCTTTTTACTTGAACAAAGATAGAGGTGGGGGTAGTCAAAAGACTTTTTAATAATGTTCTTTTCTAAGTTCCTAATCTGACTATTAGGCATTGCCCCTTGGTGAAAAAACCGATCCTTTAAGTGGGGATGACGGGATAGATAAGCCTTGAAAAAATCTATCACCTCTTTTTCTTCTTTACTTGCTTTGTCTAAATCGTCACCGACGATTAAAAGGTTATAATTTTGCCAAAGCCGGGAATTAGCCCAAGCCTTTAAAAGTTCAATTTGTCCCTTTTGAATGGCTAAGCGGCCGACATTAAGGATAATTGGCCGCTTAAAAAAATCCTTACCGATGCCCTTTAAAGGGGTTACCGTCCTGCCTTTTTGATCTTTTTTTACCAAATCGCTATCGATGCGGATGCCTTCAGCGATCATTTTTATCTTTTTGGTCTGCAATTGCGGAAAGTATCCCTCTAGCTCTTGTGCGACTTTTTTATCGCCAATGCCAAGCAGACGATCACTTTTTTGCAAAAGTTCATCCCCTATTTTTATCTTGTTTAATTTCTCATAGAGATCTTCAAGGCTAAGACGCTTTAATTTTCCACGGTCATCAACCATGGCCCGGTGGGGGTCTGGCGTTAGGGTCAGGACCAGCTTCTTATCCAATTCTTTGCTCAAAGTAGCAACCGCTTTTGAAGCATTATCCAAATAGCGGATATGAAAAATATCCGGGATTACTTGGGCCTTTTTTAAAAAATGACCGATCTGTCTTTTTACTGCTAACTCTCGTTTCATAAAACACCGGCCATTAAGCTCTTGCAGATAGAAGGGGAGTCGGATAAAAACATGGTGTTTCTTGCAATAAGAGATAAAGGCCTTATCCAAAGATTGGTCAAGGGTAATACTGACCACCAAAGAGGTCCGACTATCTTTTGCTAGCTGGTCGCCTAAAGTCTTTAATAAGACCGCTAAGCCACCATTATTTCCCTTGCCACTATCTTCGAAGTCGCCATAAAACATGGCTTGTAAAAGAGAAATCCCTTGCTTTTTAAGGACGATGTCACCACTTTTAAAAGTCAGGTAATCATGGAAAAAGGCTTTCTTTGGGTCTGATAAATTCTGTAATTTTATAAAGTTATCAGCAGCTGTGTGTGACGATGATGTTACGACCGCCTTTAAAATCTGAATTTTGATCGTCTCAGGATAATCCTGTCCTAATAAGTGGTTAAGTTGCTTGCCAAAACCGTCTTTATTAAATTCATTTATATAATCGACTACAATCGCCAACACGTCTAAATCTAAGTGGTCTTTTTCAAGAAGCAGAGATACCCCTTCTAAATTATCGATGCCACATTCAATCGCGATCTCGAAAAGATGATAAAGTTTCTGGTCATGCTTTTCCTCGCCTCGAATAATCCTATTAATCGCTTGGCCAACCATTTTTTTGGCCACTTCATCGGATTTTTTTATCAAAACATCGACAATAAAGCGGTCTAGATATGGATTCTCACCCAAGAGTACTATTAATTCAACCCGATCTTGCCTGTCTAAGGTCCTTTTAAAAGTAAGTCTTTTTAACATTTCCATTCTTCTATTTAAAAATTGATCATCTAGACCACTTGTTATTCTGAGATAGTCTTCTAAAAATAAAAGCGGGTAATCGACAGGCTTTCTCGACTTGTAACTGCGCTTTCTCATTTCAATAAAATCATTCATTTTTTTCACCTTCCTAGTCTCTAATAGCTAAAAAAACAGCGATTAGGGACCGCTGTTAAATCATTGGTGGGCTTTATTTTATCTAATCTTGTTACCATATTCTATAATTACCCCAAATTTACGGATTTAACATGAACAGGGATTTTTTACTGATACAGTCGAAATTTACTTAAATAAAAGAAACTTTAATGGTATAATAAAGATATAAACTCTTATGGAGGTTAATAATTGAATCTTTCTAATACCTTAAAGGAACTAAAGCTCATTGCTGCTGGAGACCATATGGTCCTTTTATATGATAATGATGTTTACAACGCTGAAATAAGTGCCGCTTATATCGCTTCTCGAATTATCCGCAATGAAAAGTGCTTTTATATTGCCGGAGATGATGATCAAGACCTTCTAATAGCCAAATTAGCAAGCCTCATTGATGTTGAAGAGGCTTTATCTTCCGGCCAATTATCAATTTTAGACCAGCACAATTCCTACTCTAAGGATGGCTGCTTTGAGGCCCGGACCATGATCAATCTCCTCAAGACCTTATCTTTAGAGGCTATTGCCGAAGGTTATCAGGCTTTTGCCATCACGGGTGAAGTCAGTTGGGTTTTGCAATATGAAAGTGGCTTTGAAAAAATTATCGATTATGAGTACCAACTTAACAGTGAAATATTTGGAAAATACCCTGTCTCGGCAATTTGTCGCTACAATC
>CAZJGM010000070.1:0-8906 GCA_964545675.1 uncultured Lachnospiraceae bacterium
CATTTTCTGATTTTATCAGTTTTTCATATTGCTCAATATTAGTCAAAACTAAGCTGGTAATATTCCCAATCTCTATGGCAAAATTTAAATATCGCTCAAAATACTGGGGAAAAAGAAAATCGCCCACTTCAAAAAAACCTAAACTACATTCATTATATTTAAGTTTAATAAAAAAACGGTTTCCCGCTTCATTCTGGATAAAAATCTGATCCTTGTTTTCCAACAAAAGCTTAATCTCCAAGGGGTATTCTAGCTGTTCATGGCTCCAATATTTAAAAGACTGGGCTCCTAGGACCATCATAAATAGTTGCTTAGCTTTTTCAATCGTATCTCGTTTATTAGTAAAGGATGCCACTTTCCCCATAAGATCGAGTATACTCGCATACTCAGCACATTGTGCTTGGCTATCATTTATGATCCCACTGTTTTTTTTCTCTTCTTCATGAAATCGCCATTCATAAACTAAGCTTCTTAATAATATGGTAACAAACTCTAAATCAATGGAAATTACCTCATAGGGAATCTCGAGGAATGCCGATAATTCTTCAAGATAGGTTTTTGCATTTAAATCAATTCCTGCATCGAAAAAAACCAACTTTTTCGCAAATTCCTGATAAAAACATTTAGCAGTTTTTGCATCAAAGCCTAATTTTTCAACCCGCTGCTGCCAATGTTGCAACCAATAAAGGCTAATAATGTAAGCCCCATTAGCAATAATTTCCTGAATAAAATTATCATTCGCCAGATGATTGAAACAAATTTCAGATTGCCGAACTTTAAAGCTTCCTTTTGATGGGATTAGCTGATTCATAAGACAATGTCGGCTACACAATAAAACATTAGTTTCTTCTGCCTTTGTATGCCCATCTAATAATTTCTGATTTAAAGCTTTGTTAGTGGGATCTTCGCAGAGACAGGAAAAAGTTTTAACAAATACATCCGAATATCCTTCCCTCTCTATTACTTTTTCAAACTCTAGGTAATAATTTTCACAGATAAAAATAGTTAGACTACTCATTAATGACCTCATTTACAATGGGATAGCTTCCATATTTTTTAACCGCTTCCCCTATTTTAATCAATGTTGCTTCAGGCATCTGCCAAGGTATTTCGCCGTGGTTATCAGAAATAATTAGACCACCGTCTTTTCCAGCTTGTTCAATTAAATGCTTTACTTCTGCCTCGACTCGATCCAAATCCCAGCGGATCATCTCAATCCCATTTAAATTTCCCAATAAACAGAGTTTTCCAGTTGTGGCTTTTTTGATCGCTTTGATATCATCTTCGGCACTAAAACCGATAATAGCAGCTCCGCTTTGAGCGATATCATCAACGACTGGCAAAGCAATACCAGATGCCAGATGCGTTGCAATTGGGCCCTTGATCTGAGCTAAAGTGCGAATTGCCACTGGATGTCCGATTTTCAAATAGCTTTCCCGGTCAATAATCGTCGGCGATGCCAAGGGATCAAAATAACAAATCGCCGTGGCACCAGCTTCAAGCTGGGCATTGGCCCAAGCTACACAAAAAGACTCATTGACAGCCATAAGTTTATCGAAATATTCTGGCTTCTCATAGATCATTTCAATATACGGACCAAAACCCAATTGCATTACTGGTAGGGAAAATGGCGACATCACTACTCCGACAATCGGCGTTTCATTGCCCACTGCAGCCTTTAATTGCCGAGTGGCTTCCAATACCCGTTCTAAGCAAGGACACTCATTAATATCTGGGACACTCAGCTGATCAATATCTTCTAAACATTCAATCAGGGGCTTACCAGAATTTGGTGGACCCTCTTCCTTATAAATAACTTCACCACCAAAGGCTTCAACTTCAATAGGGCCATAAAAAAAAGTATAAATACAATCGTTATTGTATTTTTCTTTCATTAGTAATTGGGCTTTTACCACATTTTCAGCTTTAGCAAAATACTCTTTTACCGATAAATTAAGTTCTTTAGCTCCATACACCGATAATAAGAGAAATAAGGGAACCCGATCCCCCTCCTTGTGACTAATTGCCGCCAATGTCCGTTCTAGCGATGTCATTTTAAGCATAATCCGACCCCTCCAATTCTTCAATAATTCTCACAACATCTGAAGCATCTTGTCCACTTGCATCAGCATTGACAGTTCTCCACAATTCCTTATCAAGACGGAAAGGGGCTCCTCCGACGATGATTTTTATATCAATGCCAGCCGTATTCAGCTTTTCCTTTACCTTGGCAACCTTTAGGGCTGAAGGGTACATTAAGGTTGAAATTAAGAGAATTTCAATCTGATTTTCAATCGTTTTTTTCACTATTTCATCAATGCTTAATGCCAGTCCAAAATCCATAAGTTCAAAACCTGCCGATCGCAGTACAGAATAGACCATCCGCTTGCCTAGACCATGGTGGTCCTCTAATACGCCAATGGCCATTTTGGGCACATTTTTTCGGGGGATCTTCGAAAGAGGTAAATATTTTTCAATCAATTCTTCACAGATAATCCCAGCCATATATTCTTGAGCAAGCGAAACCTCACCTTTTTCCCAAGCGACTCCCATTTTTTCTAGCGTTTTAATGATAAGAATTTCTAATTCCTTAAGATTTTGAGGTCCTTTATAAATATCTGCAATAATTTCCCCAGCTTTTACCCGATTAATCTGTAGCAATGCTCTCTCTAATTCTAGAATTGACCTATTTATACCTTCCATTTAATTTCCCCCTATACTACTTTTCGCTAATCATAAAAAACATACAAGCTATGAAAAAAATTCCACTTCCAATTGAACTAATAATATTCATTTGCCTGATATTATCAAATAAAAAAATTATACTTCCCAATGAGAATAATAGCCAACCCATTAATTCTAATTTCTTTTTCAATCATACCTCCAAGGTTGTTTAAATGATCAATCTTTTTAAGTTCTTTGTTTATTATATCTCATTTCTTGAAATATAAGAGCGGGCTAATAAGATGCTGGTTAGCTTTGGTCACCTGATTTAAAAACTATATTAACGCTTATCCGTAAAGAAATTGTCATCTTTTTGTATTCTTGATGCTATTATACCTCATAGTATTTATAATTCAAAAAAATCTAAGATTATTTATTGACTTTCTATGATAAAATATCTGTGTAATTATTACTTTTAAAATAAATAAATCCTAAAATGGCTATCAGGCCATGGATAATTAAAAAGTGAATCATTTAAAATTATATTTTAGTATAAGTTTTTTCTTCTTTTTATTCTTATGTTTTGAGTTAAAAAAAACCACCTTCAAACCTAGGTTTGAAGGTGGTTTTTAGACTATTTGCCTAATCGATCACTATAATGCTCTAATACGAAATCCAAATCTTTATCACCTCGGCCAGAACAGTTGACCAAAATTGATCCAAATTCGACTTCTTTTGCCAGCTTCATCGCATAAGCAATGGCATGAGCGCTCTCTAGTGCCGGGATAATTCCTTCTAACTTTGATAGCTTAAAAAAAACATCAATGGCTTCATCGTCAGTCGCTGATTCATAAGTGACCCGACCAAGGTCTCTTAAATAGGCGTGTTCCGGACCAACGGAAGGGTAATCTAACCCACTTGCTACAGAATAAACTGGATTAGGCTCACCCTTTTCATTTTGCAAGAGGATTGAATTAAAACCATGCAGGATCCCCTCTTTACCATAGGCCATACTTGCAGCATGCTCACCTACTTTGGTCCCAACCCCCATTGGCTCAACACCGTAGAGCTTTACGGGATCATTCAAAAAGGGAGTAAAAATGCCGGCTGCATTTGAGCCACCACCCACACATGCCACTACCGCATCAGGCAGATTGCCAGTCATATCAAGAAACTGTTCTCTGGCCTCGACACCGACAATAGTCTGAAAATCTCTGACCATTAGCGGAAAAGGATGTGGTCCAACAACTGAACCAATGCAATACATGGCTTCTTCAAATTCACCCATATAAGCTTCAAAGGCTGCATCCACAGCTTCTTTCAATGTTTTAAGGCCATGAGAAACCGGGATGACCCTAGTCCCTAAAAGTTTCATTCTAGCAACATTAGGTGCTTGTTTGGCAATATCGACCTCACCCATGTAAATATCACATTCAAGACCAAAAAAGGCAGCTGCCGTTGCCAATGCGACACCATGTTGTCCGGCTCCTGTTTCGGCAATAATTTTCTTTTTACCCATATATTTGGCCAAAAGGGCTTCGCCCATACAGTGATTTAATTTATGCGCTCCGGTATGGTTTAAATCTTCTCTTTTTAAATAAATCTGACAATTACCAATCGAACGAGATAATCGCTCACAATGATAAGTCGGTGTGGGCCGACCTTGAAATTCTTTCCGGATTCTTCTTAATTCACTAATGAATTTAGAACTTTTACAGATTGTTTGATATGCTATTGATATTTTTTCAAATTCTGGAATCAATTGGGGCGGAATATAGGCTCCACCATAAGTGCCAAAATAACCTTCTTGTGTGGGATTTTGTTTTGTATATACTGCGAAATCTACATTTTGCTTTAACATAATCTTTCTCCTCTTAATTTTTATTTTTTTTATTTTCGATCAGTTGCTTGCTTATGCTGGGCCATCGAAAATAGGACGCTGTTTTAAAATATCGTCTCATAAGGTTCTCCTTTCAAAAAAATAAAAAACTCCTGCCCCTAAATAATAAGGGGCAAGAGTTAAACTCCTACGGTACCACCCAAATGATAAGATAACTTAATCATCTCATCGACTCGTTTCACATACTAATATATGTGCTTCCTTGATAACGGGTGAAGTTCCCGTCAGGTATTACTCACAGCAAACTGCTTTCTCCCTGCCCTCATAAGTCCATTCAATCTGATCCTGCTTATCGCAATCTCACCATCTGCGATTCTCTTAAAAGGAGTTATCAAATTTACTAATCCTAATCAATGGTTTAATGTATTGTTTTTAAATATACCGTCTTTTTATCAAAAAAGCAAGCCTTTTTTTAATAATTTCTAAACTTTTAATTTTTCACCCCTATATTATTGGTAAAACAGACAATAAAGATATTCAAAATGATGAAGAACCCTTTATATTAACCTTATCTTATAACTAACCTTGTCTTATAACCTTTTCGATAAAAATTTTAACTATTTCTTCATCAAATTGTGTTCCTGAATTTATTATTAATTTATTTATGGCCTCAGTGCCACTGATCGGTTCTTTATAATGATTTTGTGTCATCGAATCATAGGCTTCGGCAATACAAAGAATTCTCGACTGAATAGGAATATCACATCCTTTAACACCTCTAGGGTAACCTTTTCCATCGGGTCGCTCGTGATGACAAAGGACATATTCGGCGATATGCGAAAACTCACTGACTGATTTTAAGATATGATAGCCTGTTTCAGGATGCTTCTTAATTTCCTTCCATTCTTTTTCACTCAGAGTTTTGTTATCTTTTAATACACTTTGGTCTAAGCCAATTTTACCGATATCATGGAGCATTCCTAATAATTCTATTTCTGCTATTTGATAACCTTCAAAATTCATTACTTGAGCCGTTTTTTTACACAGGTCAGCCACTCTTTCGCTGTGTAATTGTTCACTTTTATCTTTTTCATAAAGACTTCTAGTTATAAGCGTAATCATCTCGCTTTTCATGCTTGCGCTTTCTAATAACTTTCTTTTGTACATATAATCTTCTGCTTGCGAAAATATTTTTTCTATATCTTCCGATTCTTCCCTTTTTGTCTCGAATCCAAATGATACTGATGCTGTTATTTTATCGATAACCGTATTGGCTATTCTACTCCTTAACCTTTCCATTATTAATTGGGCCTCAATATTGTCTGTTTTAGGAAGAAGAAGAATAAATTCATCACCACCTATTCTGGCTAAAACATCATCTTTTCTTAACTCTTTTTTCATAATGTCTGCAACAGCTTTGAGTAGTTTATCTCCTGATATATGGCCAAATGCATCGTTTGTCAGTTTTAAGCCATTTACGTCGGCCATTAAAAGCGTTAGGGGAAGATTTCTTTTGTTATCTAATCGTTTAAGCTCCTCTTCATAAAACCGCCTATTATAAAGTCCCGTAAGCTGGTCAAAATAGCTAAGATAGAGGATTTTATCTTCTGTCGATTTACGTTTTGTTATATCCACAGCAAACTGAAGGGTGGCATCTTCACCATTCCAATCGATCTTAATACCATCAGATTCAATCCATCTTATTTCCTTGTCTTTCTTTCTTATTCTAAACTGCTGCTTAGAACTCCCTTCCATCCCTTTAAGTCTCTTTTTATGAAAAGCCAAGGTCTTTTCTTTATCTTCTTCATAGACAAAATCAGTAAATTTCATTTTAATCAATTCTTGATTGCTATAGCCTGTAAGAACCGATGTCTTGGGATTACACATTTTTATCTCTTCATTTTGAATGACCAGAATAGCTTCAACCGCATTTTCAAAAAGTAGGCGATATTTTTCTTCACTTACTCTTAGGGCATCCTCAGCATGCTTTCTTTCTGTTATATCACTTAATAAATTAAATGTAGCTGGTTTACCCTTTAAGTTAATTTTAAGAGAATTCATTTCTACCCAGCGTACCTGCCCACCTTTTTTTAAGATCCTGTAACTATAGATTCGATCGACGTTTTTATCCTTTAATCTTTTTTCATGATTCCCAGCCACTAGTTCAATATCATCAGGATGGATAAAATGAACAAAAGGTATTCTTGAAAGTTCTTCTGCTGAATAACCAGTGAGAACTGTTGCCATATCATTGCTTAAAACAACTTTTTTATTTTGGATTACAACGATTGATTCAGCAGCATTTTCAAAGAGTAGCTTATATTGTTCCTCACTCTCCCGAAGTGATTCTTCCATTTCTTTACGCTCGGTTATATCATGCTGGGTTGATAAAACACAGCTTTGCCCCCGATAGTCAATAATTATGCCACTTCCAATCGCCCAAAGCTCTTTACCCAAAGATGTCCTTACGTGCATCTCGAAATCGGTTACCATTCCTTCATTCTTTATCTTCTCAAGCCATAAAAGTCTTTTCTCCGGCTCTACCCAGTACATCATCGCTACTTTTTGACCGATGACATCTGCCTTAACCTCAAAATAATCCAGGGCCTTTGGATTTAAATAGAGGACTGTCCCATCAAGCGTTATAATTGAAAGTGAAAAGGGGAGGGTTTCGATTATCCGTTCAAACTGCAGTTCATTCTTAACGATGGTTTCGATTGAATTTTTATATAAGCTAATATCCCTGTTGTTTGCTCGGTATCCCATGTAAAATCCATTTTCATCGGTTACAGCCTTACAAACATGTTCGATCCAAACAACATAACCATCTTTATGACGTATCCTAAACTGTTTTTTATAGGTTTTATCTCTATTTTCGATTTCATCACGATGGTCTTCCCAAATTTCTAAATCTTTTGCTAGTATAATAGATTCAAATAATTTAGGATTATTCAAAAATTCCTCAGCACTATAGCCGGATATCCTTTTACATGATGGCGATACATATTTGAGTTTCTGGTCTTGATCCTCCCATGTTTCCCAGTCATATGAATTATCTACTATTATTTTATATTTAAACGCTTCCATTGCTGCCAATCCCCCAATCATACTACTTATTAAATCTATTGCAAATTTAAGCATAAAAAAATAAGCCTTTTTCACTCGTGTTATCCAAGTCAATAAATAAATTGTTTAAAAAATATATCCATAGAAATAAGGATTTTTTTGTCTGACTTTATATATTAATTTTCATTTTTTCTGATTTTCTTTAATGCGATCAATAATACCATCGACTAAATTCTCGGCATCTTTTATATAGCTCTCACCACCCTTTTTATTGATATAATCATTTTGCATGTCGATAATAAATAACATCTTTTCACCTCCAAACAATAAGTTTTATCGATAAATATTTTCAATATCATCAGCAACAATCGGAAAAGAAGGTTGAAACATTGGTATTGGTATAAATTTATGACGACTATATTGGTGGAGGGTATCAATTTTTTTCTTTAACTCCTTATCGTCACAGATCCCTTCTCTAATATAGTGATTTAAAGTATCATAAGAAAATCCGAGTACGTCCTCATCTGTTTTACCGGTAAGGCCATCACTTGGTATCTTTTTAATAAATCGATCAGCTAAGCCGATATATTCGCCAATTTGAATCACCTCATCAGTGGTGAGCATTCCCAAAGGAGAAAAAGCCCCGGCCGTATCACCATAGATTGTCGCATAGCCGACCCAATCCTCCGAGATATTGCTCGTATTAATAACACGACTTTTATCAATCGACTGGGAAATTGCATAGAGCAAGGTCATGCGAACCCGGGGGGGAATATTTAATTGGGTTTGTGGCGTAATATAAGGAATTGTTTCTTTATCGATCTTATTGAGAGCCGTCAAAAAGGCATTGGTCATCAGGCTAATATCCACGGTTACATTCTTAATCTCTAAAAAAGCACAAAGATCAAGTGCGTCGGCAATATCTTTTTGTATCCCATCGGGCATTAGAATACCAATGACATTTTCTTTTCCTAAAGCTTTAACGCAAAGACCAGCGACAATGGCACTATCTTTCCCACCGGAAATTCCAATAACAGCCTTATCGCCGCCAGCTTTTTCCATACTCTTTTTAATCCAGTCAATAAGGTTTAAAGTAGTTTCTTTTAATATTTTTTCTGATAAATTCATTCTTATCTCCTCACTTTCATGCTTACGTTTACCCTAATCAAGGGAATTTATTCTATTCAATGGTTATACCTTCTCTAGCCTAATTATAATTTGAATTGTTGATATTGTAAATATTTTATGTTTATGATACTCAAAGTGAAATACTGATAATTTCTTAGGATATCCTTGCATACTAACTAGATTTTAAGCAAAACACATTGTGTAGCTG
>CAZJGM010000071.1:0-8741 GCA_964545675.1 uncultured Lachnospiraceae bacterium
CGTTTTTCAACTGTTTTGTTTACAAAATTTACATAAAAATTACAAGTTAAGGAAAAATTTGAATGCTTGAAGAATCGCAGCATTCACATTATTATCGGTGCCAGCAAGGATCGAATAAGAATTAAAAAACCGCTATCTCTCTTTAGCTGAGACAGCGGTTTTTTTATGGTCTTAATTTTTCTTAGTCATTATTTCATTAATAAGGTATCGCGATCAAGAAGGTGCATGCCTTCTTTTTTTTCTAACACCTCTATCGCTCTTTCTTTTAACTCATCGTCAACCCGGATAATAATGATGGCATTATCGGTTATCTTGGGTAAAAAGGAATAGGCATAGATAATATTGATTTTTTCCTTGGTCAAAACATCGACTAAGCGACTTAGGCCACCGGGATCATCGGGCACCTCAACGGCTAAGACTGGCGTTGTTTTACAGATGATATTATTTTTCTTAAGGACTTCAATGCCCTTATCGATATCTTGAAGAATTAAGCGGACAATCCCGTAATCCATCGTTTCCGCAATATTGAGTGACCGAATATTGATCTGATTTTCAGCCAATATTTTTAACATATTATTTAAACGGCCTTCATGGTTTTCCAAAAAAATTGATACTTGACGAATCATTTTATCCTCCTATATTTTTCTTAAATCAATGACACGCTGGCTTTTTCCTTCACTTCTGGGTAAACTTTTTGGTTCAACAAGGGATACCTTAGCGGTAATGCCAATGGTTGAATGGATCCGATCTTTAATTTTCTTTTCTAATCGCTCAAGCCCAGAAATCCGATCCGAGAATAAGGCATCACTAAGCTCAACTTTAATCTCTAAGCTATCAAGTGACCCATCACGGCGAACGACTAATTGATAATGAGGTTCAACTTCGCCAATTTCTAAGAGGACACTTTCAATCTGGGTGGGAAAGACGTTAACCCCTCTAATAATCAGCATATCATCAGTTCGTCCTTGCAACCTAGCTATCCGTAGATGCGTTCGGCCACAGCTACAAGGCTCATCAATAATCTTGGTAATATCCCGGGTCCGATAGCGTAAAATCGGTATCCCTTCTTTGGTAATGGTGGTAATGACAAGTTCTCCTTGCTGGCCGTGAGGCAGGACTTCTAAGGTGTTCGGGTCAATGATTTCGGCTATAAAGTGATCTTCCCAAATATGGAGGCCAGCTTGGGCCTGACATTCAATGGCCACCCCTGGTCCCATAATTTCGGATAAGCCATAGATATCATAGGCCTTGATATTAAGCTTCTTTTCAATATCACGGCGAATGTTTTCCGACCATGGTTCGGCCCCAAAGATGCCTATTTTTAGTTTAAGGGTCTCTAGATCGACCTGGTCCTCTGATAAGACTTCTGATAGGTAAATGGCATAAGAGGGCGTACACGTTAAGATGGTCGAACCAAAATCTTTCATCAGCATAATTTGTTTTTGAGTATTGCCTCCCGATATGGGAATAATTGAAGCTCCCAAACGCTCGGCCCCATAGTGAACACCCAGGCCACCAGTAAATAAGCCATAGCCATAAGCATTTTGAATAACTGAGTGGGGGTCACCACCGGTTGCCATCAGGGACCGGGCCATTAATTCCGCCCAATTGGAAATATCTTTTCTGCTATAACCAACCACCGTCGGTTTTCCCGTCGTTCCTGATGATGCGTGAATTCTAACAATCTTCTCTAAGGGCACGGCAAATAAGCCATAGGGGTAATTATCCCGCAAGTCAACCTTTGTGGTAAAGGGAAGTTTTTCTAGATCCTTTAGACTTTTTAAATCTTCCGGCAAAAAATCCCGCTCCTGAAATTTATTTCGGTAAAAAGGGACCTCATGATAGATCCTCTCGACCATTTCTTTTAAGCGTTCAAGTTGTAGTTCTTCAAGTCTTTCTCCTTGCATGCATTCGCAGCTTTTATTCCAATACATTTTTTCCTCCAAAACAGAAATTTCTTCTCAATTCGATCATTATTTTATGCAAAAAACTCATCCCCCTAAAGGACGAGTTTTTTTCACTTGAATTCTCTTAGGATTAGACAACCCCGATTCCGACTTCCCCATAAGTAATCATTTCCTTATTAACACGAAGGGCAGAATCAATGATATTAAAGGCTAAAGCAGCACCACTTCCTTCACCTAAGCGCATGCCCATATTTAAAAATGGCTTGGCCCCAATAAATTCCGATGCAAAACTAGCCCCTTTTTCGATTGATGCGTGGGAATAAAGAAGATAATTTTTTACTTCTTCTTTTAAAGTGATGGCAATGGCAGCAGCTGCCGTTGAAATAAAACCATCAATCACAACCGGTACTTTTTGGGCTGCTCCACCCAGCATGGCACCGGCCATGGCCCCAATTTCAAAACCGCCTACCTTGCTTAAAATATCAAGGCCATCATTTTTATCGGGTTGGTTGACATTAATGGCATCCCTAATGACTTGGGCTTTAATAAGCATTTTTTCTTCCGGTAAATTAGCTCCAGCTCCGGTTAGCTCCCCCGGATCGATGCCACTGAGAACTGAAATAATGGCGGCACTGGGGGTTGTATTACAAATACCAACTTCACCGGCCCCTAGCAGGCGGTAGCCATTATTAATAGCCCGATTGGCCATATCGATACCCGCTTGCAAAGACTCAATCGCTTGCTCTCGACTCATGGCTGGTCCTTTTCGCATATTGGCCGTTCCCTTGCGAATTTTTTTCATCAAAATCCCGGCTTTGGGATCGACATCAGAGATCATCCCAACATCACAAACAAAAACATCGGCTCCGGCCTGCTTAGCTAGGGCCGCCACCCCACTTCGCCCAGCGACGGTCATATTGGCCATTAAAGCTGTCACCTCTTGAGGAGCCGCAGCCACCCCTTCAACAAAGACCCCATGGTCAGCCGCAAACATCAAGATTGCTTTTTTATCAAATTCCGGATGCATCTGGCCGGTGATCCCAGCGACCTGAACGGCAATTTCTTCTAATACCCCCAAACTGCCGACTGGTTTTAGGAGAAAATCAACCCGTTCCCTTGTTTTTGTCATCATTTCACCATCTAAGGGGCCAATTTTTTCAAGGGTTTCCTTTAATAAATCCATTCCATTACCTCTTTTTCACATTTTTCATTTATTTTACCATAGTTTTTATATTTTTTCTTGGCTAATTTTTATTAGGAATCTCGAATAAAAATGATACCCCTTTTTCTTCATTTTCAACCCAAACCATCCCCCCATGACAGGCAATAATGCCCTTAGAAATAGCCAGGCCTAGGCCAGTGCCTTTTTTATTGGCATCACCCATATAAAAATAGTCCCAAATCTGAGAAAGCTCTTTTTCGGGAATCTTTAAGCCATCGTTATAGATTGAAATATTCCAAGTCTCTTTCTCTAAGCGACTTTGGATCTTAATCCATCCATCTTTAGGTTTTAAATGTTTAATGGCATTAGCAATAATATTATTAAAGACTTGTTCCATCCGATTGGGGTCGATAGAAATCATGCCAGTCCCCTGATGATCAAGACCAAGCTTAAGCTCAGGATATGATTTTTGATAGGTTTTTAAAATCTTCTTTAAAAAATCATCAACGACCGTTTTTTCTTTTTTTAAGCGGTAGACCCCACTTTCTATTTGGGCTAAGTCAAGCAGATCGCTAGCAATGGCACTGACTTTATCGCTTTCTTCTTGGATAATCTGATAATAATCCATCCGCTCTTTTTGACTTTCGGGAATGTGATCTTCTAATCCTTCAGCATGGCTTTTGATAATCGCCAGCGGGGTTTGAATTTCATGAGAGACGGTGGCCGTAAAACGTTGGCGCATTTTTTCTAATGTTCTCTCCTTACTTAGTTCTGCTTTTAAATCGCTAAGGGCCTTTTCTAATTTATCAGAAATGGCATTAAGGGTCTGGCCTAGTTGACCAACCTCATCACGCCGCTTACCTTGATATTTTCTTGAAAAATCAAGGGTTCCCATATTCTTGGCAATTTCATTTAATTCCACAATCGGTTTTGAAATCCCTTTGGCAAAAAAATAAGCAAAGACTAAAGAAGTTAGAAAGACTAAGGAAAGAAAAACCAGTAAAAAACTCTGAACGACATCGATAACCTCATTAACCGAATAAAGAGGAATCCGTCCTGTTACTTGTGCTCCATCGGCTGCCAGCTCTTTATAGGTTAACCATTCAACTTCTTGATTAGCACTTTCTAAAAGCGTGATAAAACTTTGGCCTGATTGATAGTTTGAAATTTGTTCTTCAAAAGTCAGTCCATGACGATAACCATCTGCTAGCCCACCGTTTGCCGAGCCATCACCTTTGCCAGACCCATTGCCTTTTCTTTCATCACTTCCTTGGCCTATTAATCCGTTAAAGGTCTCCTTTTTACTAGGATAAGCCATTTTTCGACTAATCTCTAGGTAAATTTTGGCCGTTTGATCATTAGCCTTGGTGATTTGAATGACGGTTCCTTCTTCCCCATAAGCTTGAATTAAAGCCTCTAAGTCAGCATCAATCCCTCTTTTTTCGTATTGCAAAATGATCTCATGGGTTCTTCTTTCTAAATCATCAAGCCGCTTTTGGGTATAATAGCTTTCAAAATAAGAACTTAAAGCAAGATAAGAGATCCCTAAAATCAAGGCAAAAAACAAGAGTAAGTAAAGCATTAATCGTGAAAAAATTGAACTTTTCATGCCTGAAACCTATAGCCAATCCCTCTGATGGTTTCAATATAGTCCTCTTTTAATTTTTGCCGCAAGCGTTTAATGGTCGTATCAACCACCCTTATATCCCCTTCAAAGGCGTAACCCCAGATTCGGTCAAGGATTTGTTCTCTGGATAAGGCTAATTGTTGATTGTTGATCAGATAGACAAGGACCTCAAATTCTTTTGGTGTTAAATGAATACTGTCATCTTTGATTTTTACCTGTCTAAGCTTTAAATTAATAACCATATCATTAATAACAAGATCGTCATCAATGGTTAAGATCCCACTTCGTTTAAGGAGTGCCTTGATTCGCACTAATAATTCGCGAACCGAGAAAGGTTTGGTGACATAATCATCAGCTCCCCCTTCAAAGCCACTGATCTTATCATCCTCTTCCCGGAGGGCCGTTAACATAATCACTGGCAGGGAGTCACTTTCTCTTATAATCTTTAAGACCTCAAAGCCATCAAGCTTTGGCATCATCACATCGAGAATCAGGCATTCGGGCTTAAATTCAGCCCATTTATCCAGAGCATCTTCCCCATCAATGGCGGCAATCCCCTCATAACCCTCTTTCTTTAAATATTTTAGAATAATATTTCGTAATTTATCTTCATCCTCTGCGACTAAAATTCTAATCATCTTGCACCTCTTTCTGTTTTTTTATTATATTAAGAAATTCTTTAAACATTCTATAAAAAATGATGCCTTTTCCTTTTTCAGGAAAATGACACCAAATTGACACAATTCTTTTCTATAATGGTCTTAACAAATAAATACTTGGAGGTTATTATGAAAAAGAAATTAGCACTGACCCTTTCTCTCGTCCTAATGCTTGCGACTGCTGGAACAGCCATGGCGGCCGAAAACGGCCAAGGCTATCGGGGAGAAAACCCAGACCGTCAAGGCCAATGCCAACACGAAGGGGCTCGTCCTCAAGATGGGACCGGTCAAAAACGCGGCCAACGCGCTGGCAATGGCCAAGGCAATGGAAGCGGTGTCTGTGATGGCACTGGGCAAGGAAACGGCCTTTGTGACGGATCTTGTGGAAACTAGATGCGATCGGCTTAATCCTATCTAAATAAGAAAAGCCTGCTGTTTAAGACCTCTTTAAAAAATTGAGGCTTGACAGCAGGCTTTTTATTTAGAAAATAGGTACAACAGCTCCTTGATAATTTTCATTAATGAAGGTCTTAACCTCTTCACTGGTTAAGGCTTTCATCAAGGCTTGAGTTTTTTCACTGGTTTCTTCGCCAGCTCGAACGGCAATAATATTTGCAAAGGTTTGGGCTGCAAGCGAATCTTTTTCTTCTTTTGCCAAGGCATCACTATCGGCATTTAAACCAGCTTCAATGGCATAGTTACCATTAATTACCGCTAAATCAACATCTTCAAGTGATCTAGCCAGTTGGGCTGCTTCTAACTCCGTAAATTTTAAATTTTTAGGATTTTCAACAATATCCTTTGGTGTCGCTTCCATACCAACATTGGGATCAAGTTTAATCATTTCCAATGTTTCTAACAACAATAAGGCTCTTGCTTCATTGGTGGTATCATTGGGAATGGCTATGTTTGCCCCATCGGCTAGACTATCTAAGGAAGTCGTTTTTCCAGCATAGAGACCTAGTGGTTCATAATGAATGGCTCCTGCCGTCACCAAATTGGTGTCATTTTTTTCATTAAAATCTTCTAGGTAAGGTAAATGTTGGAAATAATTAGCATCAATCTCCCCATTTTCAAGGGTTAAATTCGGTTGCACATAATCAGTGAATTCCTGAATTGTCAGGCTATAGCCCTCTGCTTCTAGCAGGTCTTTGGTCACTTCCAAAATCTCAGCATGGGGGGTTGGGCTAGCACCAACAATAATGGTTTTATCCTCACCACTAGTGGTAGCTTCGTCACTTGCATTTCCACATCCGGCTAATAAGCCGATTGCTAGAACAGTGACCACTAAAACAGTTAATAATTTCTTCATCTTTTTCTCCTTTTCATTCCGATTTTATTATTTTATTCCTAATACATTAATATACGCTTTAATTCTTAATTTTGCCCCAAATTTTTACTGATCTTTTTGGCTACTTTATCCTATTTAAAAACACATTATCACTTTTTCCTTTAAAAGACAGGTCCTTTTAAACGCAAATCACATTCTTCACAGGTCCAATCAAGGCCTACACCATTCATTTTACCCCCACATTGAGGACAGATCCCCCTTCCACTTTTAGGGTAAGTATATTCGGTTAATTCCATTTCAACTATTTCCACAAGATCTGATTCCGGTTGTTTTTTAAATTTTTCAACGCTTTTACGTGTCATCGGCCTATCTCCTTTTAGTTTTATTTTACAAGTATTATTATAAAGCAAATAAGGCCAGTTCACAATTTATTTAAGGTGTAAAATTCAATCGATTTCAGGGATTTATTCCATTTCTAAGCTTCTTTCTTCCACTCTTTACTCTGTTTTAACCTTATCGAGTGCTTTTTTTACCCCATTAAAATAATATCCCTCTGGCAATGTTATCTCGAATAAGACCTTGCCGGTCTTAACATCCATTTCTGTTATAGCTTTAGACTCATTTTTGCCCCAAGCAATTGTATAAATAGAAAGGGCATCGCCAATTTTTTGGCTACTGGCCTGAGTAAACGATCCATTTAAGGGAATTTCTTGAAAATCAAGCACTTTTTTATTCATCTCGTCTACATCTATTTTCAGGATCCGACTATTCCCATCGGATGGCCCTTCATCAAAAACAATCATTTCCCCTTGGGGGGATAAGGATAGGCTACTTACTTTACTTATTTTTTGTTCAGGCAATAAGGCAAAATCATCATTAGGCCCCGATAATGTCCAAAGAATCTTCTGTTTTTCAAGGTCAACCTTGATTAGTGTGCCCATCTTTCCCAAGGAGAGGATCAAATTATCATCATTAGGATCAATAAGCATGCCATTAAAACCCGTGTAATCAGTGTCTTGATCTAGCTTATAAGGATCTAAGGGGTCTAGTTGGGGAAAGCTATCTGACCTAAATTCATCAATCACTTGGTTTTCTAAAACTTCTTGAATGAGGACCCGCTCGATCTTGTTTGTACTCAATTCGGCTTCTGAATTACTTGCTAGATTATCAGCCAAAACTAATTGCTTTGTGCCAATCAGCCAATGGTCATCACTAATTAAGACAAAGGCTGGCATGGTTAGGGCTTCATTTTCTTTGGCATGTTGACTTTTTTTAAGGGTAATCGTTTTTAAATACTGATAATTTTCATCAAGAATAATCCGTTCACCTAAGCCTTCGTCTTCTTTAAAAATTCGTTGATAACTATAACGGATGGTCCCATTATCGAGGATATGCTTTTGAAAATCAGCATAGCTTTCATTTAGTGGTGAAACAGCAGAATTGGCTATATAAAAAACCAAGTCTCCATCGGTATTTACTTGATAAAGACCGGTTTTCCCTCCCCCTAAAGTAGCGTAATAATTGCCAGCATAGAGGCTTTTTCCAACTGTCCTTAGTTTTGGTAATTCTGAGGAAATGCTCCTTAAATAGATGATCCGATGATCCTTTTCATTCTTTACATCAATGGTGATCCGATTATTGTCAGTTAAGGCCTCGAGCTTTAAATTAATGGTACTGCCAGCTTTTATGGTCTTTCCATTAATGGTCACTACCGCTCCGAGGTCATTTTCTAGCTTGATCCGATTATCAGAAAGGCTGGTCAAGCAAACCGGATCATATACGGCACCATTTTGCGAAAGGGGGAGTTCTAAGGTAAAGCCATTAATTTGAAGATTTAAGGATTTATCTTTCATCAAGGTATTATCTCGCCCGGCATAGGCCAAACTAATGCTCACTAAAATAATCAATAGGATTGCTACCGTGGTTGATACAATGATAAATTTTCTCGATCCATTCATAAAATACTCCTTTAAGTGTTTCTTGTTAAACTTTTAAGGTTAAATCAGTTATTTCATTGTATCCTATAAAAGATTAATTGTAAATCCTTACAAATTTACGAGTCAGTGTCAAGTGTTTGTGGGCAATTATTTTCTGT
>CAZJGM010000072.1:0-8593 GCA_964545675.1 uncultured Lachnospiraceae bacterium
CCGGTCTCCATCTCAACATCTAAGGAGACAAGACCCAGGCCTTCTTTCAAAGTAGCTGAATTCTTGATATTATTGGCCGTCTGGACAGCCCGGATATTATTAAGTAATTGCTCTTTAGATAGCTCGATACTGGCATTACGATAGCCCATTTCAAAATCTGCATCTTGGTCTTCAATTGACGTTTGATTGTTTCCTTTGCCAATATTGCGCCGATACTTTAAAACTCCTTTTTTAGCTTGGCCCGAAAATACGTTAACAATGCTTTGAGCAGCCTCTGTCTGGAAGGGCTGTATCTTGAATTTAAACTTCATCTACAAGACCCTCCTGATGGTATTTGGACTATATGTATTAAAGATTTGCTCGACATTAACAAGGGCACTATCATTTATAAAGCTACTATCTCGGAAAATGGCATAGTAAGGTTGTTTTTGGGCAATTTCTCTAATCATAATTGTATCAAGGCTATCAAAGCAAGCAATCAGGTAATTATCATTAACATTAAATACCCTACCCTCTTGTTCAATCTTAGCTGACAGCGGCACACCTAAATCCAGCATGACCTGGAACAATAAATCTTCATCAGTTCGATCTGGCTTGATATTATCCATGAAACCTTCAAGATTAAAACTCATCTGGGCATACTCATCGGGTGTGTAGTACACTTCTTTCATATTGCTACTATCAAGTTTAAGAACCCGAAAGCCCGTATCAAGATCTTCAATGCCTTCTTTATCTTTGTTTTCTTCTTTTATTTTCTTGCCAGCACGACGGATGCGCTCTTTACCTATTTCACAGATATTTTTATAACCAGCTTTGTATGCTTCAGATTTTTCGTCTGTTTCTTCGGGGATTTGAACCATAACAAATTTTCGCTTTCCTCCATCTTCAGCATTAAGTTCCATCACTGAGTGAGCAGTCGTGGCAGAACCTGAGAAAAAATCTAGAATGATGGATTCTTTTGAATCTATTCTTTTACACAAATAATTTATAAGTTCTACAGGTTTTGCATAGTTAAAAAAAGACCCTATTCCCATATTTTCAAGCGACTTTGATGCTTGCGTACTTGAATATTCATTAATTATACCCATAGGCCGTTGTGTTCTACTTATTGTATTTCCTTCATTATCACAATTTAAATATTGTTTTGTATAAACAGTCCAAATTCCATTTCTATCTTTTTTTATTTCAATAAAACTATTCTTTTTTCCCCAATCAAATTTTTCTTTAGACCAACGCCAACATGCCCTACGCCCTCCATTATTATCTGCAGGCATCACAGTTGTTCCATCTGGGGCAAGGATTGAATAATCTAATGAAGGTGAATATTGGATCGTACCCATACCTAATTTTTGTAAATAATACTTTCCTCGTTCTGATACGAATTCATCTTGAGATTTGTAACGCTCTTTATTATTTACAGGAACTCCTACAATATCAACATAGTCTATCTGCTTTGAATAACAAATGATATGTTCATGTTTTATCCTAAACAACTTACTGTCTGAACTACCACCCCCTTCTCTATTTGCCCATATTAAATCTGCAACAAAATTTTTTTCTCCAAAAATTTCATCACAAATTTTTATTAGGTTTTTACCTTCTTTATCATTTATAGAAATAAAAACCACACCGTCCTCAGTTAATAAATCCCTAGCCACTCGCAAACGGGGATACATCATATTGAGCCACTCTGTATGAAAACGCCCATTACTCTCAAAATTTGTTACAAGACGATTACCCTGTTCATCATATTGGCCATCCCGGCGAAAAAATTCATCTGTCTTTTCAGTAAAATTATCTTCATAAATAAAATCTTTTCCTGTATTATATGGTGGATCAATATAGATCATCTTCACACGATTTAAATAAGTTTCACGAAGTAGTTTAAGAACATCTAGATTATCTCCTTCAATATAAAGGTTTTCGCTATTATCAAAGTCAAGGCTTTCTTCTCTAGAGGGACGTAAGCTTGCAACTATCGGTTCATTTGCTAATAAGACAGACTTTTTCTTGTCGGGCCAAGTAAACTGATAACGTTCTTCTTTACCGGAAAGGACATGGGTGTTTATTTCTTGCGCTATAACATCAACATCAATTGCCCGCTCAATTATAGGATCGCCATTTTTATCGTCTCCCGTGATTGTTTCTGTCACTGCGTTTGGAAACATTTTTGCCAGAGCCGTAAACTTATTATCTGCAAGATTCGGTGTGTGCATGGCTAGCTTGTCTTGGTTTTTCAATATTCCACTCCTTCTAACTGCTCTTTTAATTCTTTTATCTTTAGATAAAAGATAAATATTTTTAATTATATTTGTCAATTTTATCATGTATAAATAATTTTATTATTTGTTTCATTATATCATCATTGCATATAAGGACCAAATTTTGTGGCTACAATTTCATCCACCTCTAGATATTTTGCAAACACCTTCTTGTCGCTAAAATTATTATTTATGTTTTACCATTGACAAGCATTTTTATTAGCAGTATAATTATCTTAACCCCTCCCCCTATGGGGTAGGACGAAAGGAGCTTTTATGAAAACACAAGAATTTCAAATTGAAGGCATGACCTGCACAGCTTGTGCTGCCGCCATCGAACGAAATGTCTCAAAAATGACTGGTGTTGAATCGGCCGTTGTTAACTTCACAACTGAGAACCTAGTTGTCAAGTTTGATCCCGACCAAGTCACCATTTATGCCATCATTGAAGTGATCGAAAAACTCGGTTATGGGGCAAGTCTAGCTGCTGAAAAAGGCCAAGACCTACAAAAACAAGGACCTAAAAAAGCGACTGATGATCAGACTGATGTTATCCGTCGCCGCTTGATTTTTTCCTTAATTTTTACCCTGCCCTTATTTTATCTGGCCATGGGGCCAATGGTTGGCTTACCTATCCCGGCTTTTCTAGCCGGCGAGAAGAACTTGTTAATCAATGCCATGACCCAAATGTTATTAACCTTGCCGGTTCTTTACGTCAATCGTCATTTTTATATTAATGGCTTTAAGGCCTTATATAAACGCATCCCCAATATGGATTCGCTCGTTGCCGTTGGGACAACAGCGGCCTTTATCTATGGCGTTTTTGTTATGTTTATGTTAGCCTATGGCTTTTCTTATCAGAATGTTGACTTAATCCATCAATATGGCCACCAACTTTATTTCGAATCAGCCGTTGTTATTCTTACCCTTATCACTCTGGGTAAATATATGGAATCTCGGGCCAAGGGAAGAACCTCTCAGGCGATTGAAAAACTAATTGATCTCATGCCTGACACCGCTCGGATCATCAAAGATGGTCAAGAAGTTGAAGTCCCTATTGATACCGTCCAAATTGGTGACACTGTGGTCATTCGTCCGGGTGAGCGCATTCCCGTCGATGGTAATCTAAGTCTAGGCCGATCAAGCATTGACGAATCCTTCTTAACCGGTGAGAGTATTCCGGTTGAAAAAACCATTGGTGATCAAGTCGTGGCCGGTAGTATTAATAAAACCGGGTCTTTCCAATTTACCACCACTAAAATTGGCCAGGATACAACCTTAAGCAAAATTATTAAGCTCGTCGAAGAGGCCCAGTCCTCAAAGGCCCCAATTGCTCGCATTGCCGATGAAATCAGTCGTTACTTTGTGCCGGTCGTCATGGCTATTTCGGCCCTTAGTTTTATCGTCTGGCTTTTACTTGGCTATAGCTTTCCCTTTGCCCTCTCTGCTGGGATCACCGTCCTTGTTATTTCCTGCCCCTGTGCCCTGGGTTTAGCAACGCCAACAGCTATTATGGTCGGGACCGGTAAAGGGGCTGAAAGAGGCATTCTCTTCAAAAATGGCCCATCCCTAGAAGTACTTGGTAAGTCTGATGCCATTGTCTTTGATAAAACGGGTACCTTAACCGAAGGCATTCCAGTAGTGACCGATGTTATTCTTTTTGACAAGACCATTAATGAAAATAATTTAATTAAAGAACTTGCTTCTCTCGAAGATCAATCGGAGCATCCCCTTAGTGAAGCCATCATCGCCTATGCAAAAGATTTAGGCCTTGCCTTTGTTCCCGTTGCTGACTTTAAAGCTCATCCCGGTCAAGGCATTTCGGGAACCATCAATAACAAAGAGATCCGGGCTGGTAACTTAAAAATGATGGCATCCTTACAGGCTCCTAAAGACTTGTCAGTGACATACAACCACTTATCAGAATCTGGAAAAACCCCCCTATTAATCGGCTGGGATCAGGAAGTCAAAGCTGTCATTGCTGTCGCTGATACCATTAAACCATCGAGTATTAAGGCGATTGAAGAGTTGCATGAGATGGGTCTTTCCATCTATATGTTAACCGGTGATAATCAAGGAACGGCAAAAGCCATAGCCAATTCCATTGGTATTGAAAATATTGTTGCTGATGTCCTACCCCATCAAAAATCATCCATGATTAAAAAAATCCAAGACCAAGGCCACCAAGTCATTATGGTTGGTGATGGCATTAACGATGCCCCAGCCCTGGCTCAAAGTGATGTTGGGGTTGCCATTGGTCATGGTACCGATGTGGCCATCGAATCAGCTGATGTGATCCTTATGCAGAATGATCTTTTAAATATCGTTTCAGCCATTCAACTGAGCCAAGCAACCCTACGGAATATTAAACAAAATCTATTTTGGGCCCTTATTTATAACACCATTGGTATTCCCATTGCAGCCGGGCTACTCTATATCCCCCTTGGCCTGACCTTAAACCCCATGATTGCCGCTGCTGCTATGAGTCTGAGTTCGGTATCAGTTGTCCTTAATGCCTTATCACTTAAAACCTTTAAACCCAAATTTGTTGGCCATTATGAGCCAGAGCCAGTTAAAGAAGAGACGGTTGAAAAAGCCTGCCCGACTGGGGCTTGTGCTTTAGTTGATGATGTAGACGTAAATACAATTAAGAAAGAAGGAAAAGAAATGAAGAAAATTGTACTAAAAGTAGATGATATGACCTGTCAGCATTGTGTAAAACGAGTAAGTAGCGTTCTTGATAGTTTCAATACTGTTAAAAATTATGAGGTTTTCCTTGAAGAAGGACAGGTATCCTTAGACCTTACTAATGAGGGAACGATTGAGCCCATTATCGCTGCTATTGATGAAGCCGGTTATCCTACAACACTCCTCTCAGAATAAACCATGAGCAAGATCGATCGAACAAGTGAACTAAATTTATTAAAAACCGCCCGTGGCCAGTTAGAAGGAATCATTAAGATGGTTGAGAATGACCGCTATTGTATCGATATTTCCAAACAAGTTTTGGCTGTCCAAGCTCTTTTAAAGAAAACCAACCTGACCATTTTAAAAAAACACATGAATAATTGTGTCCGTGAAGCCTTTGAAGAAGGTAAAGGTGATGAGAAGGTTGAGGAAATCATGCTTGTCTTAGATAAGTATTACCGTTAAAAAAACAGGTAGACCCGGTAAATTAATCCCGGTCTACCTGTTTTTAATCTGGCTTTTACATCAAAGGAGAGCCAATTCTTAAAACTGATTGGAAAAGTTTCTTCAAAAATGGTGCTTTTTCCCAGTCCTCATAAAAAATTTCCTCACTGACACTGATAATATCTAGGAGATCTTTTTTGACCTCTGCCCCAGTCTCAATACTGCTAATCCACGTGGCACACTCATAGTTCCACGATAAACTTCGGTAATCCATATTAATCGATCCGATAATGCTGACTTCATCATCCGAGACCAATACCTTGCCATGTAAAAAGCCAGGACTATATTCATAGATTCGGACACCTTCTGCTAGCAAGTCGCGGTAAAAGGAACGCGTTGTCGCATAGACGAACTTCTTATCGGGAATTCCTGGAGTAATAATCCGCACATCAACCCCACTTCTTACTGCTAGCAAGATACAATTGATCATATCCGTATCTAAAATTAAATAGGGCGTTGTAATATAAATATAATCCTTGGCATTAGCAAAGACTTTCATATACATGCTAGAGGCTAAATTGCCCTCATGCATGGGACCATCTGAAAAAGGCATAACCAGATCATCACAAACGACTGGCTCTTCGTGACTTTTATAGTCTTCCATATTTGATGTCTCTTTGGTAAGATAATTCCAAATATTTAAATACATAGCCAATAAACTTTGGATAGCCTCCCCTTCAAGACGGACGGCCATATCCTTCCAATGCCCATAAACTTCAATGGCATTGATGTATTCATCACCAATATTAACCCCACCGACAAAGGCCACCTGGCCATCGATAATGGTTATTTTACGGTGATCTCTAAAACTGATAAAGCGATACAATGAACCCGACAGAGGATTAAAGGGAATGGCCCGGATATTGTTTTCGGCACAGCGTTTATAAAAATCTTTGGGTAAAAGAAAGAAACTACCCATTTCATCAACCATAAAACGAACCTCAACACCTGCCTTTGCTCTTTCGGCTAAGGCCTCCATCAACTCTTCATACATTCTCCCATTAGCGATAATAAAATACTCTAAAAATATATAGCGTTTTGCTTGGGCGATCGCTTTTAAGTGGGCCCGATGCATGTCTTCGCCAATCTTTAAATATTGGCTTTTGGTGTTTTTCCACACCGGCAAGTCACCCACTTTTTGGTTTAAGTCAATTTCATTTTTTAATCTCGGATTCTCAAGTGATTGATAAACTATCGGATCTTGTTCAAGGGTTAAATAGGTTTCTTCGTAGCCCTCATCCCACAGCACTTTACTTTTCATAGAAACCCGTAATCTTCCCCAAATTAAATACAAGACAATCCCAAGAATCGGGATAATCAAAACAAAAATAATCCACGATATTTTTGCAGATGGCTCTTTTTTTTGATAAATAATGTCTAAAACAACTAAAACCGCACTTAGTTCAATGACCCAATAAATCTGATAAGTAAAATCGGAAATTCCTGAGATGACAATTATAAAAACAAACAATTGAATGATAATTAAAATTGCGTTAATCATGAATTTAATAATATTGGCTAGTCTCGACTCCACAGCAGCACCTCTTTTTTCTTTTAAGTAAAAGAACTTCAGATTCTTTCTCCATTAAATTATAACTGATAAATAAGATAAAACAAATGTATTTTTTACGACAATCGTTGTTTTCTTATCTATAAACAGTCCTCTGCTATGGCTGAAAACCATTTAATCAATCAAACAATCTGTGAATAGACAATTTTTATGCTTTAAAATTGTAGACAGCCTTACCGATCCCTAAAATTTCAACTGTTTCATCAATACTATCGACAATCGTTTCAATCGCTTTATAAGCTCCTGGGGCCTCATCTAAAGTTCGCTTTGACACCCGGCTCGAAAAAATCCCCTGCATTTCTTTTTTAAAGGCAACTAGTGAAAGCTTCTTCTTGGCATCGGTACGACTCAAAATCCGTCCGGCACCATGAGGAGCTGACTCGTTCCAATTTGGGTTTCCTTTTCCCTTAGCAAAAATTGTCCCATCTCGCATATTTATAGGGATTAAAAGCTTTTCATCTTTTTTAGCCGAAATGGCTCCCTTTCGCAAAATAAGTATATTCCCTATTTCTTCAATATAATTGTGGACACTGGTCATCTCACTCTTTGCCACCATATTAAAATGATCCAAGATAATATTAGTCATTTTTGATCGGTTAAGGCTTGCATAAGTTTGGCAAATCTGCATATCATGGAGGTAGTCTTCGATCTGTTCGCCCCTTAAAAAGCCATTTTTGCCGGCCATTTTTCCGTAAATAGTTGCTACCTGGTGGCCGAGATTACGAGATCCGCTGTGGATTAATAAAAACAACTTATCATCATCTTTAGCAATTTCAATAAAATGATTGCCCCCACCCAAAGTCCCTAAACTCTTGTGTAAGCGATCGATATTTTTTAACTTGTTTTTAATCAACAATTGATCGACCAGTTCAATTGCTCGTTCATCGGCCTTATTGGCAATTTTAAAGCCGTAGGGAATGGATCGTTTGATGACATCATCAAGTTCTTGAAAGGGCATCGGCCCTGGCAATTCAACGGCTTTTACCCCACAACCAATATCTACCCCAACATAGTAAGGATTTAAAGGAGTGCTGCGGTCCATCTTCATCGTTGTTCCAATTGTACAACCAGCTCCGGCGTGGCAATCTGGCATAATCCTGATGATGGTATCCCTAAGTTCTTCGGTATCGCACATGGTCTTAATTTGCTCCTCTGTTTTTCGATCAATTTTTTTCGCAAAAATAATCGCTTTATTGTACTTTCCCTCTATTTCAAACATCGCTTTCCCCTCTTTCTTTAATTTTTACTCCAAGCAAAGGAAAAGAAATCGCAAGCTTGCGATTTCTTTTCCTTTGCTTGTTTTTATTAAATACGCATTACTAGACCCATATTAATATATACCCATAACATTCTCTTTCAATCAAAAAAAACCGCTTAAGCTAGCGATTTATGATTATAATGGTGACCCATGGGCGACTCGAACGCCCGACACCCTGATTAAAAGTCAGATGCTCTACCAACTGAGCTAATGGGTCAAATTAATATATTTAGTTTTCTATGTTACTATATAATAAATGGTGGGAGAAGATGGATTCGAACCATCGAAGACATTGTCAACGGATTTACAGTC
>CAZJGM010000073.1:0-8420 GCA_964545675.1 uncultured Lachnospiraceae bacterium
AATTTTTGCATGAAACAGACAGAAAATAATTGCCCACAAACACTTGACACTGACTCCAAAACTTTTGTACAATTTAATAATCTAAAGCTATGCTATAATAAGGCTAGTTTTTAACGTTTTTATTTTATTGGAGGATATGATGTGGCATACGTTTAAGAAAATAAGCATTTTAAGTTTTTTTGTCGCTTTACTCGGAGCAATAATTGCTAGCATTAGTTGGTTTTTACTCTTTATCATGAATTTAGGGATTAATTTTTTATGGGAAGACCCCCTCTTTCCCTTCTCTGCCTATCCACTGATTGTCTGTGCTGTGGGCGGCTTACTAATTGGCCTATGGTCCAAACGTTTCGGTCCTTACCCCTTAGAAATGAGTGAAATTTTAAGTAGTATTAAAAAAGGGGAGAAAATTCCTTATAACAACTTACACATTATTACAATTTCGGCCTTACTGCCCCTCGTTTTTGGGGGAAATTTAGGGCCAGAAGCTGGTTTAAGTGGTATTATCGCTGGTTTGTGTTTCTGGTTTTCCGATCGCTTTAAATTTATCTTTTCAGAACTTGAAGAACTTGCCCAAGTTGGGGTGGCCGCAAGTATCGGTGTGATTTTCAGGTCCCCTCTTTTTGCTTTCGTTAATCAGATTGAAGATCCTGATCAGCCCTCCACTATCCCTAAGAAGATTAAGCTCCTAATGTATTTTATTGCTATCCTTAGTGGCCTTGGAACCTTGACCCTACTCCAACATTTAAGCGGCAGTCAATTAAGTATGGGACGTTTTCCCCCCATCCAAACCCTGTCTAGTCCTGAATTAATGGCTGGTCTACCCCTGGTTGCCATTGGCATTGGGGCTGGCCTGCTTTATTACCTTTGTCTTTCTTTAATCAAAAAAGCGTCAAAACCATTAGAAGCCTTTATCGTTCTCAAGGCGATTCTCGGTGGCCTTGTCCTCGGGGGTGTCGGTATTTTTCTGCCTTATGTCATGTTTTCCGGTGAACACCAATTAAGTTCAGTCATGGCTAGCTGGCAAGAAATAGGCCTCGTGGTGCTTTTATTAACCGGCGTGATGAAACTAATGGTTGGGGCCTTCTGCCTTGAAATGGGCTGGCGGGGTGGAAATATTTTTCCCACTATCTTTTCCGGTGTAGCACTTGGTTACGCCTTTGCCCTCGTCTTTCCAGTCGACCCAATTTTTTGTGTCGCTGTCATTACCTCGGCTTTAACTGCTAGCGTTATGCGAAAACCCTTGGCGGTGATTCTACTCCTTTTAATCTTCTTTCCCCTTAATACGATGATTCCTCTAAGTCTTGGTGCTGTTATTGGTGGTGTTGTACCGCTTCCAAAAGGGATTAGGCCAGCCTAAAATAAATCTTGCCGCTTTTTAAAAACCTAGCCATAAGATTACTTTTCCATAATTTCCGGTTAGAAAATAAGTGCAAATTTTTGTGATCGGCTTGAGTATTCAATTGAAAGAGGGTATACTCGCATTATAAACTACTATTTAGGAGGCTATCAATGGGATTAGTAACATCAACAGAGATGTTTAAAAAGGCTTACCAAGGCGGCTATGCCGTCGGTGCTTTTAATGTTAATAATATGGAAATTATTCAAGGTATCGTCGAAGCAGGAGAAGAAGAACAGGCCCCCCTTATACTTCAAGTGTCAGCAGGGGCTCGTAAATACGCAAATCCTGTATATCTACGCAAACTTGTCGAAGCAGCCGTTGAAACAACCGGTCTAGATATTTGTCTTCATTTGGATCATGGTGGCGATTTTGACATCTGTAAATCCTGCGTCGATTCTGGCTTTACCTCGGTGATGATCGATGCATCACACCTTCCCTTTGAGGAAAATATTGCCCTTACCAAAAAAGTCGTTGATTACGCTCACGACCACGGTGTCGTCGTTGAAGCAGAGCTAGGAAGATTGGCAGGCATTGAAGATGCAATTAATGTCCATGACCGCGATGCCTCCTTTACCGATCCTGATGAAGCCGTTGAATTTGTTAACCGAACCGCTTGTGATTCACTGGCCATCACCATTGGAACAAGTCATGGGGCTTTTAAATTTAAAGACGAGCCACGACTTGATTTTGAACGTCTTTACACCATCAGCGATTTATTGCCAAATTATCCTTTAGTTCTTCATGGTGCTTCTTCGGTCCCCCAAGAATTCGTCGCCCTTAATAATCAGTATGGCGGTCAAATTCCTGGAGCCCAAGGTGTTCCTGAAGCCATGCTCCGAAAAGCCGCTAAGTCGGGTGTTTGCAAAATTAACATTGACACTGATTTAAGGCTAGCCATGACCGCTTCAATCCGCCAAATTTTTATTGAACATCCCGAATACTTTGACCCCCGTCAGTATTTAGGACCAGGGCGAGCCGCTATTAAAGCAATGGTTGCCCATAAAATTAAAAACGTTCTTGGTTCTAGCAATAAAGCTTAATACAAGTCCTCCTAATTCCATTTAGGAGGATTTTCCTTATTAAATACGCCAATCCTTTTTAAAATCATCCAATCATGTTATAATGAACAAAAAGGGTGACCATGAAAGAAATTATTATCAGTGAAAATGAAAGTTTCCAGCGCCTCGATCGCTTTTTAATGAAATTAATGCCCCATGCATCAAAAGGCTTTATTCAAAAAATGATCCGTAAAAAAAATATTAAATGCAATAATGAAAAATCAGACCCTTGCCTGCTTTTAAAAAAAGGGGATGCCATTCAAATCTATTTTTCCGATGAGACTTATGGAAAATTTACCCATAAAGCTAAACAAAGGCCCCAAGATCCAAAAATCGCATCCCCTCGAAAACTAGCGATCATTGCTGAAAATAAAGACCTTTTAGTTGTTAATAAACCAGCGAATTTGCTAAGTCAACCCGATTACTCGGGTGATCTTTCCCTAATTGATTTAGCCCTCGATTACTTAATTGCAACTGGGTCCTATGATCCCCAAAAGGAAATCACCTTTACACCGGCCTGCTCAAACCGTTTAGACCGTAATACTAGCGGGATTGTTTTAATTCCCAAAACCTATCAAAGCCTGCAAACCATTAATACACTTATCCGTGAAAAGAAAGTAAAGAAATACTATCTCGCACTAGTTGATGGCATTATTAGCACTTCCGGAAGTTGCCAGAATTTTGGCACAAAAGATAAATTTGCAAATCTAAGCACGGTATCTGAGGCCAAAATAAGCAAAGATAGTCAATTAATGGCCTTAAACTACAGGCCTCTTGAAAGTCATTTTAATACTACTTTAATCCGGATTGAGCTGTTAACTGGGCGGTCCCACCAAATTCGTGCCCAACTGGCCCATCTCGGCCATCCTATTTTGGGCGACCATAAATATGGCAAGGCCCCATTAAACCAACAACTAAAAAAGACCTATCGTATCTCATCACAACTTTTACACGCTGATAACTACATCATTCCGGCTCTTGATTATAATTTTTCAGCTTGGCCCCCAGACCAGTTTTTAAAGCTGGCCCATGAGCTTAATTACCATTATTTTTCTAAGGAGGCCAAAAAAAATGGCGTATTGGAATAGTCGGGGCCTACGTGGCAGCCAACTCGAGGAAAGCATTAATTTAACCAATAAAGTCTATCTGGAAAAAGGCCTAGCCGTGGTCCAAAAGATTCCCACGGCCATTAAACCAGTCGAGCTTGACCCTGGCAAAGGGACCATTAAACTTGCTTATTTTGAAGAAAAAAGCACCGTCGATTACTTGGGAAATGTTCAAGGCATTCCAATCTGCTTTGATGCCAAGGAAACCAGTCAAAAACGCCTGCCCATTGCCAATATTCATAGCCATCAAATTGAATTTATGAAGGCTTTTGAAAAACAAGATGGCCTTTCTTTTTTAATTGTTCATTTTAAGTTCTGTGATGAAACATTTTTACTGCCTTTTAAAAGGCTTGAACCCTATTGGCAGGCTTCCAAAAACGGTGGTCGCAAATCGATCCCTTATGGCGACTTTGACCAGGATTTTAGGATTTATCCCAATCATAATATTTTTCTTCATTATTTAGAAACCATTAATTCGTATTTAACCCGAAAGGAGCAACCATGAAAAAAATTCCCAGTTTTACCATTAATCACCTTGATTTATTAAGAGGGATCTATGTCTCTCGAAAAGATTATTGTAATGATGCCTGCATTACAACCTTTGACCTCCGCCTAAAAGAACCCAATCGTGAGCCGGTTATTAATACTGCCGAACTTCACGCCATGGAACACATCGGTGCCACTTTTTTAAGAAACGATCCTAAATTAAGCGAGGATATTATCTACTTTGGCCCGATGGGCTGTCGAACCGGTTTTTACCTTTTGATTAAAGGTGATTTAGACTCTAAGGATGTCTACCCCTTAGTTAAAGATCTCTTTGAATTTATGGCTAACTTTGAGGACCATATTCCCGGTGCTACCCCAAGAGATTGTGGTAATTATCAAGATATGAATCTTGCCATGGCCCGATATGAAGCCCATAAATACTTAAACGAGGTTCTTGATTCGATCAAGCCTGAAAACATGGTTTATCCTGATTAATAACAAAAGCTTTTGCAAATAATCATTATTTGCAAAAGCCTTTTATTGTCTCTATTTATTTTTTCCCATCATTTTTTCAAAGGTTCTTTCTGACCATGATTTTTTTAATTTTTTTTCATCTTCTAGTTCTTTGGACCGTTTATTTATCCGGCCCACCCAACGTTTTGCTTGGGCCAACATTTCTTTGTCCTTGGGATTAGGAATCATCGCCGTCCATTCTTGAAACAGTTTCCCATTGCGGGTAAAGGTTTCATAATTAATCGCCAAAACCTTATAGACTTGACTGCCATTATCATGGTTTTTAATCACCGCTCGGGCTTTGGTCCATTTATGAAAACGGCCCATAATATAAGCCGAATCACTATTAATAATGCTAAGATAGGGTCTTATACTTGCTCGATACTTAAAACTTTCCGGAAAGACAATCGTAAAAAGAAATGCCGCTATTGTCAAAACAGCAAAAAAGACAAAGCTTAAATATTTTATTTCTTCTTCTAATCCAATGAAAAGGGCAATCGAAGTAATAATGATGATCGCCATAAAAATAAGCACCGTTTTTATATTGGCCTTTCGTTGGAGGTCATTTAATTCTCCTATAAATTTAAGATATTGCTCATCCTCGTATTCCCACACTAAAGATTCTTCTTTTTTTTCCATAAGTTCTAAAAATTGTCGCGATCGTTTCCTATAAAATATAAAAAATCCAATCGAAAAAATAATAGCAACCACGCCAACATAAGCAAAATAAAAATGATACAGTTTAAATGATGATATAAAGATCGGTGCAAGAATCAAAACAATCCCTAAAGCCACACCGATATAAGTTAGATTAATCTTTTGCTTAAGGGGATTTTTAATCTCTTCCATTTTTTCACTACCTTTTTATAGATTTTTAAATTTTTCTCTTACTTGATCAATTTTTCCACAGGTCATGGCTCCTTCAGGACAGGGACCATCCAAACATTTAGGCCCACCCTTAGCAAACAATAAGGGAGCAACTTTTTGCGATTGTCTTAACATCTCTGTCGCCAAATTCCTAATTTCCCATTGGGCCCGATTACAACAACGTTGATTAAAGAAATGTAAGAGCTCTCTGGTGTTCATGGTCATCACAATCTTTGTTTCACAAGCATTGGGTAAAACAAATCGTGCATCTTCAATGGCCTGTTTTTCAGCTGCGGCCTTGGCTTTTTTTGCTGTCATCCCTTGACTGACTAAGGCATCAAAATGTTTTTCCATTAATTTTTCAGCTAAGGCATCATAGGATTTTTGAGCGTTTTCCATCGCTTCAATAAATAATTTTTGGCCCTCAGGTAAATCCTTAATTTCTGCTGGGACTACATAATGAAACTGTCCTTCACTTACATAGCGTTGTGATTTTTGACTATAACTGGCCACGCGATGCCTGACTAATTGATGGGTCAAGGCTCGACTAACCCCTTCTATGGCAAAGGTAAAGCTGGCATGTTCGATGGGAGACGCATGGCCCATATTCATCAGACGTTTTAAAAATTTTTCAACATTTTCGTCTGTTAAATCATCCATAATTTCACCGGCACTGGCTTTTGAATAACAAAGCTTGGCCGCTGCTGCCACAAGTTTTTCAGGCTCAGGTGTATGTTGAATTAATGTCACTTTTAAGTTTGTTTCCATTCAGTCCTCCTTTCAATTTATCCAAATTTGGGTAAATTAACTTGTTTTTCTAATCTTCTTATTTTCTCATTATACCATTTCCCCTAAAAATGTAAATAACTATTAAAAATAGCCTTCTCCCTTTTCTCTAATTCTTTTCTGTAGTTGACAAGTATTTTCATTTTTTTAGCCCTTATTTATGGTTATAATGAAGTCATTAACAAGCAGAAACTTGTCATTAGCAATAAGCATGGAGGAATTTAATGGTCAATCATTCACTACAGCATCCTAAGAACCACCAATTTACGACTGGCGAAAAACACCTGTACCTAGGAAAGAATTATCATCTCAACATTAATCAAACATCAGAAACAGGTGTTCTTATTCATAATGATTCCATGACACTTAATATAAAAGACCCGCAATCGATTAGTCAGAAAGAATTTGTTCTGGATATGTGGTACCGTAAGCAAGCCCGTACTATTTTTGTCGATGCCTTAGCCCAGGCCATTGTTAAAGCTGCCCCCTATAGCCTAACTATCCCTGAGCTTAAGATCCATCGTCTTGAAAAACGTTGGGGTGTTTGTTCACCGAAAAAAAAATATATTATCCTGAATCTGGAATTGATTAAAACTCCTAAAATTTGTATCGAATACATTGCTCTTCATGAAATCCTCCACTTTACCTATCCTAACCATAATCTTTCTTTTTATGGTGCCTTAGGCAACTTAATGGGCGATTGGAAAGAACGTGAAGATCTGCTTAATAACCACTACCGCTTGGCTTAAAAAGAAGATCGGCCGATCTTCTTTTTTTACATTACCACTTACTTATATTAACAATTCTTCCCTCTGTAAGATCTGCGACTTCAGCCGCTGTCACTCCAGGCGACAGCTCTTGAAGAAATAATCCGCCCTCACCAACCTTAAAAACAGCTTTATCGGTGATAATCACATCAACAACATTGGCAGCCGTTAAAGGTAGGGTACATTTTTCTCGAATTTTTGAATTCCCATTTTTATCAACATGGGTCATGGCCACGACAACTTTTTTACAGCCATACAATAGATCCATGGCTCCACCCATGCCAGCGAGTAATTTGCCGGGAATTTTCCAGCTAGCAATACTGCCCCCTTGATCGACTTCTAAGGCTCCAACCACAGTCATATCAATGTGGCCACCACGAATCATCGTAAAGGAAGTCGCTAAATCAAAAACTGAACCTCCTGGTAAAATAGTGATTGGCTCGGTCCCAGCATTGCTACAGTCTGGATGGCAGTCTCCCCGTTTGGGTTTTGGTCCAAACATTAATCCGCCGTTCTCGGTTTGTAGAAAAACTTGGATTCCATCAGGCAGATAATTTGCCGATAAGGTGGGAATCCCAATTCCTAAGTTTACATACATACCATCTTCAAATTCTTGTGCTATTCTTTGTGCAATCTTTTCTCGACTCATTTTATTCTCCTATATTTTATTTCCTGCTATCCATAGAGATTCATAAATATTTTTGCGCATCTCAAAACAATGTCCTTTGATATAATAATCGACAAAGATGCCTGGTGTCCCAACCTCTTCCATCTTAATGTCACCGACTTCGACAATTTCATCCACTTCAGCAATCACAATTTCGGCTGCAGTTGCCATGACCGGACTTGTATTAGAAATACCCTTATATTGAAGGTTTCCCAAGGGATCACAACGATGGGCTTTAATAATGGCCACATCTGCTTTGATCGGTTTAAAAAGCAGATAGTCTTTGCCATCGACTTTAATTTTATCGGCCATTTCTTCGACTTCAGTTCCTAAACCGACCGGTGTCACGACAGCACCTAATCCCGCTCCTGCTGCCCGGATGCGTTCAATAAAAGTCCCCATGGGACTTAAGTCCAATTCGACTTTATCGTTTACAATCTGAGTAACTAAATTAGGATCCGTTCCCACATGTGACGTTATAAATTTGGAAATTTGTTGATTAAGAACCAGTTTTCCAATATCCACTCCACCACCACGATATCCGGCCCCAACACTAATTACCGTTAGGTCTTTAATATTTTTTCTAACAATTTCATCAATTAGTAAGTGGGGAACGCCTGCACCTAAAAACCCACCGATCATGAGAGATGAATGGTCTTTTATTTTTTCCACTACTTTTTCTTTACTCATTTCTTTCGTCATCATTCGGACCTTCTGGTAAAGTCCATATAATTGTGTAAAATAAAAAGGTCACGTGACTCCTTTTAAGGT
>CAZJGM010000074.1:0-8336 GCA_964545675.1 uncultured Lachnospiraceae bacterium
ACCCTCGCTAAATGCGTTGTATTGATAGGTTGCAAAATACATTTTTTTCCTCCTTTTTCTTTTGAAAATATCATAACATGTAAAGCCTATATTTTCCAATCAAATAGAGTCTTTAGAGAACTTTAGGCAAAAAAAATAATTTAAACTATTAAAATCTTGTAGCTGAAGTTTATTGACAAAAGTCTGTTTTTAAATTATGATTAAACAAGTACATTGCGTGCAAAAGGTGCGGCGTATGGGTATAAAGGAAATGAAACAGATGACAAGTAGCCGCCAATTGAGCGGTTTGTTTTTTGCCCAAAAACCTAAGGATAGGAGAAAAGCATGTTAAAAGGACGACATTTAATCGAACCTGGTGATTTTGAGATCAATGAAATAGAATCAATTATGGAGCTGGCTGATAAAATAATTGCAAATCAGGAAGACTATTCGATGGTTTGCAAAGGTAAATTATTAGCCAGTCTTTTTTATGAACCATCGACACGAACACGCTTTAGTTTTGAAGCAGCCATGTTACGTTTAGGAGGACAAGTCATTGGTTTTGATGACCCCACCCATTCTTCGGTGGCAAAGGGAGAAAGCCTGGGTGATACGATCAGGACCATCGAATGTTATTCGGATATTGCGGTGATCAGGCATCCCAGAGAAGGGACCGCAAAGCTTGTTTCAAAATATCTTTACGATATTCCCGTAATCAATGCCGGAGATGGGGGACATGAGCATCCCACTCAAACCTTAACAGATATTCTTACCATTCGAAAGTTTAAGGGAACTTGTAATCATCATATTGTTGGTGTCTGTGGTGATTTATTATTTGGCCGTACCATCCATTCTCTGGTGAAGATGCTCAATCGCTATGAGGGGATTAAATTTATTTTTATTTCTCCGAAAGAACTAAAAATGCCCGAACACATATTAAATTTTTTAAGCCCTAGTTGTTATGAAGAAACAGATAATTTAGACGAAGCGATGGGTAAATTAGATATTCTCTATATGTCACGGGTCCAGCGGGAACGTTTTATTAATGAAGCTGAATATCTTCGTTTAAAAGATTATTATATCTTGGATAAAAAAAAGATGAAACAGGCAAAAGATGATATGATTGTCATGCATCCCTTACCACGAGTCAACGAGATAGCTCAAGAGGTTGATGAGGATAGACGAGCCGTGTATTTTAAGCAGGTGAAGCTGGGGATGTTTGTCAGAATGGCCCTGATAACTAAACTTCTCGGTGTGGAGGGAAATAAATGATTAATGTATCGAAATTAAAAAAGGGAATTGTAATTGACCACATTGAAACGGGCCGAGGTTTTGAAATATTTAAAGCCCTTCATCTTAACTATATTGAAAATGCCGTTGTTTTACTTCGGAAAATTCCCAGTAAAAAAATGGGTCAAAAGGATTTAATTAAAATTGAAACAGATATGGCACTGAATATGGATGTTTTAGGATTAATTGATCCCAATGTGACGATTAACTTTGTAAAAAACGGGGAAATATATAAGAAGATGAAACTAACACTTCCCAAAGTGGTTAAAGGCATTATGAAATGTAAAAACCCTCGTTGTATCACCCAGTATGAAGAGGTTGAAGAGATTGAATTTTATCTAGTAAATGAAGAAAAAAAGCAGTATCGGTGTGAATATTGCGATGCCTACAAAACCTTTATTGAGGAAGATTAAGTAGTTAAAGAATTATCGGAAAATTAAAGGAGGGAAGATGAAAACGCTAATTAAAAACATTGAAATTGTGGATGCCTTTGGGAGACGTCCTGGAAAAGTAATGATTGAAGATGATAAGATCTTAAAAGTCTACAAGGGTATGGTCAAACGCTCCTACGATCAGGAAATTGATGGCAATGGTTGTGTACTGATGCCAGGATTTATCGATATGCATTGTCATCTGAGAGAACCTGGTTTTGAATATAAAGAAACCATGGAAACAGGGATGAAAGCGGCCCTTAAGGGTGGCTTTACGACGGTGGTGGCAATGGCAAATACCAATCCAATTTTAGACCGTGAGGATTTAATTCAAAAGAATTTAGATCGCTCAAAGGCCCTTGATCTTTGTGACTTGATTCAGGTATCGGCCTTAACCAAGTCTTTTGAAGACCAAGAAATGGTTGATTTTAAGGCCATTCGGCCGCTTACACCAGTTTTTTCTAATGATGGATTATCAATTTTTAGTGATCAGTGCATGATTGAAGGATTAAAGGCCTCAATAGAACATAATTTTGTTTTATTAACCCATTGCCAACCGGAAAGTGAGCTTGTGGCTCGAGATATTGAACTTCTTAAAGAGTATGGTGGCCACCTCCACGTTTGCCATATTAGCAAAAAAGAAACGCTAGAGCTGATTAAAAAAGGTAAAAAAATGGGTCTTGATATTACTTGTGAAGTGACCCCTCATCATCTCTTTGCATCGGCTATGGATTACCGAGTCAATCCCCCTTTTCGAACCTATCCTGATCGGCGTGCCTTAATTGAAGGCATTAAAGAAGGGATGGTTGATATGTGTGGGACTGATCATGCCCCTCATTCCAAAGAAGATAAATTACAGGGAGCCCCTGGGATTAATAATTTTGAAATAGCTTTTGCCATGTACTATAATGTTTTTGTAAATAATGATATTCCTATTGAAAAGCTCAGTGAGATGATAAGCCTTGCACCGGCTAAACGATTAGGATTAAAGACCGGCTTAATTAAAGATAATTATCCTGCTGACTTAGTTCTGGTTGATTTGGATTGGCAAGGAAAGATTAACCCCAAAAAATTTATCTCAAAGACAAATAATAACCCCTTTGGAAATGAAGAATTAAATGGTCGGGTTGTGATGACAATAAAAAAAGGAGACATTAAATATGATCATGGATCAATTGTATAATAGAGCGATTGAAAAAGGACCCATTTGTGTGGGCCTCGATTCGACGCTCGATTACTTACCCCAGTATTTATTAAAAAAAGAATGGTCGGATGGTGAAAAGATACTTGAGTTTAATAAAAAAATTATTGACGCTACCACCGATTTAGCAGCTATTTATAAGGTTCAAATTGCTTGTTATGAAGCCTTAGGAATAGATGGCCTTAAGGCCTATAGTCAAACCCTTAATTATATCAAAGCTTCAGAAAATTTGGTCATTGGTGATGTCAAGCGGGGGGACATTTTTTCGACTGCTTCTCACTATGCCAAAGCCCATTTTAGTGGTGATTTTGAAGTGGACATTATGACCATTAATGCCTACATGGGTGAGGACGCTGTCTCACCTTACTATCCGTATTTGCGGGATAAAAACAAGGGCCTTTTTGTGCTTCAACGGACCTCTAATCCGTCGGCGGCAGATCTTCAAAATAGAGAGTCTCAAGGTAAAGCAATTTATGCGATCATGGGCGAAAAAATTGAAAGCTGGGGCCAAGCCTTCCGAGGAGAATCAGGGTTTTCAGCGATTGGTTCGGTGGTTGGCCTAACCTGTCCGGAGGAATTTGAAAGCATTCAAAAAGCCTGTCCCCATACCTTCTTTTTAGTTCCTGGATACGGAGCCCAAGGGGGGACGGGAAAAGATATTGCTAAAATTCTTAAGAAATCACCATGTGCCATTGTTAATTCTTCTCGGGGTCTAATCACGGCCCATCAGAAAATGGCTTGTCAAGACGAGGGCTTTTCAGACCATATTAGAAAAGCGACACTAGCGATGAAGGAGGATATTCTTAAATGGCTATAGTTCTTAGTAACAAGTGCCTGCAGCCAGAAATTATGAAGATAGAGCTTAGCTATAAAGGAGAGATAAAAGCAGGGCAATTTTTTATGGTCAGAGCCTGGGATAAGGATCCGCTTCTTTCACGCCCCCTCTCGGTCTTTGATTATGATGAGGGAGTCCTTTCTTTTCTTTATCAAGTGGTCGGTACGGGGACAAAGATTTTATCAAGCCTAAAAGCGGGTGATTCACTAGAGATTCAAGGGCCTTATGGCAATGGTTTTCCAGAAATTAAGGGTGATCTCTGCATAGTCGGAGGGGGAATTGGCATTGCGCCTCTTTATTATTTAGTTAAGCATTTTAAAAAGCATAATCCCCAAAAAAAATGTCGTGCTTATCTAGGTTTTCGGGAAAACCCCTATTGTATTGAAGACTTTTTAGTGATTGTAGATGACTTAATTACCGATGTCGGTGGGATTATTGTCGATTCAGTTGATGCTCAAAAAGATGAGACGATTATAAGCTGTGGACCAGAAAAAATGATGAAGGCCCTTTGCAAAAAAATACCTGATCAACTCCCTGTTTTTCTTTCCCTTGAAGCCCGGATGGCTTGTGGGGTAGGAGCCTGTTTGGGTTGCACCTGTCAAACAAGGAGTGGCAATAAAAAAGTCTGTAAAGATGGGCCAGTTTTTTCCCGGGAGGAGGTTTTTAATGTCTAATTTTTTAGAGACTAATTTTAATGGGATTATCTTTAAAAATCCCGTTATCCCTGCCTCTGGTACCTTTGGATTTGGTCAGGAGTATGGGGAGTTTTATGACTTAAATCGATTAGGTGGCTTATCTACCAAGGGTTTAACTTTGGAGTCGCGATCTGGCAACGAGGGGATTCGTCTATGGGAGACACCAGCTGGCCTGATGAATAGTATCGGTCTTGAAAATCCTGGTATTGATGGCTTTATAAAAAATGAATGGCCACAGTTAAAAAAACTTGATACCGTTACGATTGTCAATGTCGGAGGAAAAGACGAAGCTTCTTACTTAGAAGCAATTGAGAAACTCAATGACTTGGAGATTAAATTAATTGAGCTTAATATTTCTTGTCCCAATGTAAAAGCGGGGGGGATGGCCTTTGGAATGAAGGCCTCTATGGCAGAGATAATAACCAAGAAAGTTGTTGAGGCCTCGCAGCACCCGATTATGGTTAAACTATCGCCTAATGCTGAATCGATTGTAGATGTGGCGATGGCTTGTGAAGCAGCTGGGGCATCAGGAATTTCACTGATTAACACTATCCAAGCCATGGCCGTTGATTATAAAAATAAACGACCTGTCTTTAATCAAGTTTATGCTGGCCTATCTGGTCCGGCTGTTAAACCAATTGCTCTACGGATGACGCATCAGGTTTGTCAGGCAGTTTCAATTCCCGTCATGGCCATGGGGGGAATATCTGATTGGAAAGATGCCTTGGAATTTTTGATGGTTGGTGCCAGCTGTCTCCAAGTAGGGACCATTAATTTTAATGATCCTTTGGCAGCAATTAAGATAATTGATGGCCTAGAAGCTTATTGTAAGGGTGAAAAGATTAAAAACATATCAGAAATTCGTGGTATTATTGGATAAAAAACAAGGAAAAGGGTATATAGAAAAGAGGGTAGGATGGATATAATTAATATTTTAAAAGAAACCGATGCATTAATGGAAGGTCACTTTTTATTGTCCTCGGGAAAACACAGTGATCAATATGTGCAATGTGCCAAGGTTCTTCGTTTTCCCAATCAGGCAGCTAAGGTATTAGAAGCGGTTGTTGAAAAATTGAAAACACTTCCCATCGATAAGGTTGTAGGCCCGGCTATGGGGGGGATTGTTGTTGCTTACGAGATTGGTCGTCAACTGGGAAAAGAAGCTATTTTCACTGAACGGGTTGATGGGCTTATGGAACTTCGTCGTGGCTTTGAGATTAAGCCAGGTGATAAGGTAATTATTAGTGAAGATGTCGTGACGACTGGGAAATCGACCATTGAAACAAAGCTTGCTTTAGAAGCTTTAGGGGCTGAAGTTTTGGGAGTGGCTTGTATAGTCGACAGACGAGCAGAGGGTATCTCTATTGATCTGCCAATTTTTGCGGCCATTAAACTAGAAATTACCGCTTGGGAGCCAGAAGATTGTCCAGTTTGTGAGGGTAAAAAAATAGAACTAATTAAACCGGGTTCACGAAAAGAGATTTAAAAATAAATAAAGGAGAAAGAAATGAAAACAAAAAAAATTATTGCACTTGTGAGTAAGGATTTTGAAGATTTAGAATTATGGTATCCTGTTTTAAGACTTCGAGAAGCTGGCGCAATTGTTCATCTTGTTGGCGATGAAGCAAATAAAGAATATATTGGCAAATATGGTGTGCCCTGTGTTTCAAGTCATTCTTTTAAAGAGATTGATCCAGAGAATTATGATGGCATTTTAGTCCCCGGTGGATGGTCACCAGATGCTCTACGCCGAATTCCGGAAGTGCTTGACTTAGTCCGTAACATGGATAAGCGTAAATGTGCCATTGGTGAGATCTGCCACGCTGGGTGGGTTTTAATTTCAGCTGGTATTCTTGAAGGGGTGAATGTGACGAGTACCCCTGGTATTAAGGATGACATGAAAAATGCTGGGGCCATTTGGCACGATGTTCCCTCGATTGTCGATGGGCATATTATTTCAAGCAGACGACCACCGGATTTGCCTGCCTATATGAAAGATTATATTAAAGTATTAAGCGACCAATAAAAAGACCGAATATAATCTGAAACAATTTTTTGAAAGGAGGGTATGGTCAATTGATCATGCATAAAAATAATGAAACTCTATGATTTTAAGGTAAAAGATATTGAGGGTAAAGAGGTCTCGCTTGATCAATATGAAGGAAAGGTTCTTTTAGTTGTTAATTCTGCCACAAAATGTGGGCTTACGCCCCAGTATGCAGGTCTTCAAGAACTTTATGACAAGTACCGAGAGGAAGGATTTGAAATTCTTGACTTCCCTAGTAATCAGTTTGCCAATCAAGCTCCGGAAAATGAAGAAGAAATTAAAAAAAACCGTGAAAAAGAGTTTAATGTGACCTATCCACTCTTTAAAAAAATAGATGTTAATGGCGACAAGGAAGATCCTCTTTATAGCTTTCTAAAGTCGGAAAAAGGTGGCATGTTAGGGTCGGCGATTAAATGGAATTTTACTAAATTTTTAGTTGATCGCAAAGGAGAGGTTATTAAGCGTTATGCACCGACTGATAGCCCGGAAAAAATTGGACCAGACATTGAAAAAGCCCTTGTTTGATCTTAGACAATTTCAGATAAAATGCTTGCAAATTTTTTGGCAAATAATATGATTTTAACAATAAATAAGGCTTGTTGAAGCCGTTGACAAGCGTTTGAAAGCCCTCGTGGCTTTCTTTTTTGCGTGAGCTGATAAAGAAAGTGATTATAAAATTTTTGGTGGGGTAAAAAGATGCGAAAGTACATGGTGGTATTATTAAGTATAGTGATGATTGCTTCACTAGTGGCCTGTCGGGATTTAGATCGATCTGAAGATACTTTTACTGAGGTAAAGGTAGTTGTTGATTCTCTAGGAAGAGAAGTTGAGGTCCCGATAGAAATAAAACGGATTGGAAGTTTAGGAGTGATGCGACTTTTAACCTATATGGAAGCCGGTGAGATGGTAGTCGGTGGGACGGATATGGATAATGAAATTTTGATTGCCCGTCCTTATACCTATGCTAATCCTCAGTACGCTGACTTGCCGGTGATTGCTCAAGGTGGAGCTGGTGGGATTGTTCCTTTTGAAGAAGAAATTTTAAGTCAAGATCCCGACATTCTTTTTGTCGTTTCGGATTATGAAGATTGTGATGGCTTATCAGAGAAAATAAAAATTCCTGTGGTAGCCATTGATAACCCAAATTTATTTGATGGTAAAATGGAAAAATCGATTGATATTATTGGCGAGCTATTAAATAAAAAAGACCGAGCCCAAGCAATAAACACCTTTATGGCAGACATCCAAGCGGATCTAAATGATCGGACTAAAGATATAAAAGATGATGAAAAACCAAGTGTTTATAATGGTGCTATGAATTACAAAGGAAGGCATGGTTTTGATGGAACCAGTGCTAAATATGGCCCCTTCGATGCCATTAATGCCAATAATGTTGCTGATGAAACAGGGCAAAATGGTGCCTTTATGGTTGATTTAGAACAGGTGATGGTTTGGGATCCGGATATTATTTTTCTAAATCCAGAGAATATCGATTTAGTTAATGACCAATACAAAAAGAATCCAGCTTATTTTAATGAATTAAAAGCCGTAAAAAATAATCGAGTTTATAGCCAACTAGCCTATAATAATAATTATACCAATATTGAAATTGCCTTAGCAAATGCTTACTATGCGGGGACGATTATTTATCCTGAGGCCTTTAAAGATATTGAAGCGGATAAAAAGGCGGATGAAATATTTGAATTTTTACTTGGGAAACCACTTTATAGAGATTTTGTAGGTAGTGGACAAGGATTTGGGGAAATGAGCATAGGAAAATAATGATGGGTAAAACACTAAGAAAGGAAAAAAAAGGTACCTACAGTCAATATATACAAGAAAAAATTATAATTCTTAT
>CAZJGM010000075.1:0-8144 GCA_964545675.1 uncultured Lachnospiraceae bacterium
CGGTTCGAGTCCGTTCATCAGCTCCATTTTTTTGTAAAAAATTTAGGGGGAGAATGCCCGAGTGGCTAAAGGGGGCGGACTGTAAATCCGTTGACAATGTCTTCGATGGTTCGAATCCATCTTCTCCCACCACTTTAATAGTATTAAAAGAGTTATCTAAAAATCGCATTTATGCGTTTTTTTTATATCTTTTTTTAGAAAAGATATATTATTATTAGAAGGGCTAGAAAAAGTGCTATTAGATGTTAAAGGAATCCATTTAATTATGGGATTTAGATGATATAATAGCTAGTAAGTGAAAAAAGATTTAGGAAATGGGGGCATTTAAATGGAGAATATTTTAAATGTAAATGACGGAAAATTGAGAATTATCCAAGAAACAGTTCCAGGAAAACAGGTAACATTAGCACATATTATCGCTAGTCCTGATGAAATTGTTTATAAGAAATTAGGTTTAAATCCTAATGTTGATTATCAAAAAGCTGCGATCGGCATCTTGAGCATGACACCATCAGAAATTTCTGTAATCGCAGGTGATTTAGCCATCAAAACATCAGTAATTGATATGGGCTTTATTGATCGCTTTAGTGGAACTTTAATGTTTACAGGTCGTATATCCGAGGTAGAGGCAGCCATTAAAACAATTTTAGCCTATCTTCAGAATACTCTAAAGTTTACTATCTGTGATATTACTAGGACCTAAGAAAAGGATAAAAGATGAAAAAGATGATTTTAGTGGGTAGAAGTGAATGTGGAAAGACAACATTAAGCCAGGCCCTAAAGGGAAAAGAGATTAATTATCAAAAGACTCAATATGTTAATCATTTTGATGTAATTATCGATACTCCAGGAGAATACGCTGAAAACAGTAATCTAGCTAGTGCCCTAGCCTTGTATTCTTATGAAGCGGATATTATTGCCCTTTTAATTAGTGCAAGTGAACCCTTCTCGCTTTATCCGCCTTGTGTGGTTGGTGTTTGTAATCGTCCTGTAATTGGAATTGTTACTCAGATTGATACAGAGGAGGGAGATGTATCACAAGCTGCTAATTGGCTTGAATTAGCGGGCTGTGAAAGGATATTTAAGGTAAGTTCATATACTGGGGAAGGGATTTGGGAAGTTTTAGATTATCTCAAAGAAGAGGGGGATATTTTACCTTGGAATACCAAGCTAGATGCTGAAAAACCCAGAGATATTATTTCAACGAAAACAATGTAATAAGGTCTTTAAGATTAATGTTATGATAAGCTTTAAGTAAGAAATTAAAATAATAAAAGACTTGAATATAAAGATAAAAATTGGTATAATATTAAACATTGCGGAAGTGGCTCAGTGGTAGAGCACTGGCTTCCCAAGCCGGGGGTCGCGGGTTCGAATCCCGTCTTCCGCTCCATAAAAATCTAGGAATAAGAGTGTTGATTTTTAAAAAGTGTAGTTAATAGCAAAATTTCAATTGACAATCAAGATGAACTTTGGTATTATAAACAAGCGTGTCGTTCAAGAATATTTATACGATACGAAAATTATTGCGGATGTGGCGGAACTGGCAGACGCGCTAGACTTAGGATCTAGTATCTTACGATGTGGGGGTTCGACTCCCTTCATCCGCACCAAAATTAAGCGGAAGTGGCTCAGTGGTAGAGCATCGCCTTGCCAAGGCGAAAGTCGCGGGTTCGAATCCCGTCTTCCGCTCCAAAATTGAATAAATATGTTTCAATCTAGGTACGTGCGCCCTTAGCTCAATTGGATAGAGTGGCTGGCTTCGAACCAGTAGGTTGGGGGTTCGAGCCCCTCAGGGCGTACCAGAAAGACGATTAAACAGCCGTTTAGGCTGTTTTTTATTTTACCCTTTTTAATGTTTCCCCAGAATTTTTCCAGAGGATTTCACTTACAGAAATTTTAACAAGCCTTGGAACTGCTTTTTTCTAATAATGCTGGTCGATCTTTAAAGATAGGATAAAGTTGTTGATGATGATCCGGCTGGTGTCATGTATATCGATCGCTTCTAATTTTCTGATTTTTATTAAGTTTATCTGATCTCTATAAAATCTGCCAAAAAGCATTGAAACACCGTTGATATTTATTAGGGGTTTTCTTCTACGATTAATATTTTAGTCTTTAATTCCTTTAGGGTTGGAGCTGTGACATCTTTGGTACTATCGGATGAGTATAAAGGCTTGGAATTGGCGGTTGATGCGGATGCGAGTCTTTTCAAGAAAGATTATATCGGTAAGGCAATTTTATCTAAGGGCAAAGAACGCTTGTACAGTATCGTCAAGGATATCCAAAAATCCTTACAAGTCACCCTGGAAGACCGATACCCATTATTAAGCGACCCAGAAACAACGACAAATTGAAACAGCCATTCGACAAAGTAAGAATGAGTTGATCGGCTATGATGCGCTGGGTGATAAAGAAGCTTTTACCACGGCTAGCATTAAGCTTCAAAGACAGAAAGAATTTTATAAGGACTTTAGTAACACTGCTAATTTGAGATATCAGCACGACCGACACCAGCTACTTGGCTTTGACAGGAGTATCAGTCAAAAGAGTGTTTGGGCGGAGAAGCGAGCGACTCACGAAAAGTATAAAGATTACCTTGGGACAAAAACAGTTAAACAAACAGTAGATAAAGTTAAGGAAAGTGGTATAATAAATAAAAGAGGTGCTTTTGGTCTTGAAAATTTCGTGACTTCAAACGGTATTAAGATTGATGGCAGTTCTGTTCACGGTGTTGAAAGAGCGATTGAGCGGGGTGTGACTGAGACAGGAATTAAAGATGCCTTGGAAAACCCTTTATTCATTCAGGAAGTGAAGGAAGACATCCACGGAAGAAGAAGTCAGCGGTTTATTGGTGAACAGGATACCGTAAACGTTAATCCAGACACCGGGGTAATAACTACGGTGTGGAACACAGGAAAAGCGACAAAGCGTAAATATATGAAAGGTCATGATTAGAATGAATAAAAAACAGTTAGACTTTTTAAATAGCATAGGAATAAAATACGATTTCTCTAAAAAACTTTCAGACGACGAACTTTCAGATCTGGAAGAAAGACTTGGTGATTTCTTAACATTAGAAGCCGTTGATGAGAATTATATACCGACAGAACAAGGGTTGATTTGCGAAGAGATTTTAGATCTAATTGATGAATTGTAAGTAAGACCACCAACCTTAAACAGTGAGGTGGTTTTTTAATGCCAAGAATCAGAAGGGGGAGGGGCGACAATGAAGATACCAGAGAAAATTAAGATCGGCTGGAAAGAATTCAAGGTAACAATAGCAGAACCATCGGAAGTGCTGAAGTCAGGCGGTGATGATTGTTATGGCGATATTTATTGGGACAAGAATGAGATCCGGCTAAACAGTAATAACGATGACGATCAGCAGCAAGCTACCTTATTGCATGAAATTATTCATGGTGTGAGCAGTATGACTAGTCTTGATTTATCAGAGGATATTGTTTTGCGATTGGGAAACGGCTTATACACAGTGATTAAGGATAATCCAGGATTATTTGAATAAAGCGAGGTGATCAACATCTCCCGTGAGACCAGGGTTAAGGTCTTATTTTTATGCCATTTTTGACCGAGTCGACGTCGTAAAACTACGATGCTGTGAGAGCGACCTCGTAAAAAGCGTAATGAGAAGGAATATTGGCGACCAAAAATTATAAGAACGGATTAAATCTGACAAATTCAATAAATTAATTAACGAAGGTAAGCATGTGGTTGATCATAACAACTATAAAGAAGGACAGAGTTATTTCTATGAAAAAAGCTCAAGAATTGGTGAATAAACATGCTGGAACTGGGGATATTATAAGAGATAAAAAAGGGGAATGGAGAAAGTAGGAATTTATAATGAGTACTGATAATATTGGAGTTGATGTTAATAATATCACAGGAGAAAAGACTTCAACGAAAGTATTTAAAATTCATTATAGCAAAAAAGGTGTTCATACGACCGGCTTTATTGAAACATATACACCGGCGATTGATACTGAAGATGAATTATTTGACGAGGTTCGGTTGGTATAACAGCTAGCCCCGAATACCCTTGGCTTTTAGGTATAAGTGCTAAAGAAATAAAAGAAATTGAAATAATAGAAGACTAACCATCAATCACCGAACAGTTAGTTTTATCTTTATTGGTATAAAAAAGAAAAAATGCAATATCGAATGAAAGTTAAAGTTAGAAAGGAAAGAAAATGAAGAAGATTGATGTATTTCAATGTGAGTTAAGAAAATCAATACCTTTAGAATATATCGGTCGTGTAAAATATACTGGGGAAAGCTTTGGTGTTGATAGCTTAACAGATAAAAAAGAATATGATATTGTAAAAGATTTTCAAGGTGATTTTAAAGTTGCAGATGACAGTAATGAAGATTATTTATACAATTTGCAAGGCCCAAGGCCAATAGATGGAAGTTCAAAAGGTGGTAAATTTATAATTATAGAAGATTATACCGGCGAATTAGAATCCATTATTGATTAACCACCAAGCTCAGGGATAAATATACGAAAGGATAATAATAATGAAAACTCAATTTGATCAAGATCAATTAAACTTAATAAAAAATCATAACGTCATCAATTTGGAAAATTTTGAAAATATTTCTGATGATCAAATAGAGGAGATGCTTGATTATTTTGGAGATCTCGAAGTTGATAAAATTCAAAGTGAAGATTAAGGCAAAAGAAAACTTCAGAGAAATTTGCACCAATTGCAAGTATCACAATTATTAAGAACAACCAACTATAAAAAATGAGATGGTTTTTAATAGCATTTACACCAATGGCTGCCAATTTTATATTGGCAGCCATTGGTGTCAGACCATTTTATTCGATCTCAACAAGACTAATTTTACTGTTTACATTAAGTCGAACTCGCCGCTTATTTTAGCGGTAAAGATTAACATCTCCTTTAAGGGATTGCATAATTCCTAGCTTAATCTCGAACTCGCCTGCTAAGGTCGTGTTATCATAGACATCAAGAGTAAATTCCATTTTCGAACCATCCTCATGGATTAAGGTAAAAGAAAGTTTTCCATTTTTAAGCTTTGCCTGTGTTTCATAATAGGATTCTTCTTCAGTGACGGTTAAAACAGCGGCATGATAATTTTCTTCATCGATCCGAGTCAGATTAACAGCCATCTCGTAGGGCTTGAATAAATCCTCGTTGACTTCGATGCTGTCTTCAACGGCATCACTTATTTCTTGATCAGACGGCATATCGCCATCAAAAGCCGGAACGATGATCATGGCCAATCCTTTGGCAATGAGCTCCCCGATTTGCTGGCCAATTTTTTTAGCATAATCCAGGAGACCACCATCATCGGTAATTTGAAAAGTCCCTTGCCAGTTGCCGGTTAAATCAATCTCAAGGGTGTCAATTGTAATGGTTATGGTATCTTTAGCAAGAGGGGTATCATTAGGATCTAATAGTTCAGCGGTAATGGTATAATCACCCTCACGGCTATAGATATGTGAGGTATTTGATGTATTACCATCGGTTTTAAGTGGATCGCTTTCATCGCCAAAATCCCACCTTATCTGGCATTGGCCGGGATAGTCACTAATCGCTTCAAAGAGATAAGTGACACTTCCGTCTAGGTCAGGGCTGATCTCTTTTTGTGCCGTAATACTAATATCGATGGCTTCTTCGCCAAATAAAATGTCATGGTCTTTTGACGTGATCGTTCCAATGTCTAAAATTTTTATTGGCTTGGCCGTCCCAGCAAGAATTTTATCGTAATCATCTTTATGGTAAAGGTTTAGCTGGGTAAAATCACCAGCCATCTGATGGGCAAAGAGGGTATAATTTAGCTGACCTTGGCCCCGATCATCAAGTTGAATAATCCATTTATCGCCTTGGTATTCCGAGTCTTTTTCAATAATTCGAGGTGCGATATAAAAACCAGCATATTCTGAAATTTCGCCGTATTCGGTCCCCTTATCTTTGATATTTAATGAAAATTTGGTATTAAAGTACTGGCAGATTTTTTTCTGTGTTTGTCTAAAATAATCCAATTGCTTAAGGTATTGGTATTCTTTACGCATCTTTAAAACAGTGGGGATGGTATCTTTGTAGATTTCATCCTTTAAGTTAGCGACTAATTCATCTTCAAGAGATGTTGTGATGCCATCATAGTCCCCAGCTAGGATCTCGTTTACATATTCTTTAACATATTTTTCATTTCTTTTTTTATCGGTTTTACTATAAACGCGGTCATAGGAACCCAGATAGCCTTGCTTAATAGCAAAGGAATCACCGACATATTGACGAATTTTACTGGCTCTTTCATTAAAAAATTCAGTCGCATAGGCTGTTACTTCCTTATCTAATAGTTCTCTAAAAATAGTATCAAAATTATCACTGTTCTTATCTTTTTTATTGGCTTCGGTAACTAAGCCATCAATTACCTTCATCCATTCCTTTTTGCTGCGATAGTTCTCGCCACTATGATAATAGGTGTGATAAGCATCAACGACGACCTTATGGTTACTCTCTTCAATATATTGGGGAATATCAATCGGCTCCCAAAAAAATTCATACAAGAACATACCGGCTAATACCACCGTCGCTACCGTTCCTCCAATGGGCCCCCCAAGGGATAGGGCCAAAGCTGCACCCTTCCAATAAGTTAAGCCCTTAATCAAATTAAAGTAAGTCTGTGCCTGGGGACTGTCATAATAAAGATCCGAGGCCAGCTGGGCCAGAACCAATGCCCCCGACAACTCTCCCAAGCGATTTTCTAAAAAATCGGCCCATTTGCCAGCATAAGATGTCAGTTTAAAGGTTTTAACACCAATATCGCCAAAGCTTCCCGTGGGTCCCATGATTGACATGGCAGCATTATTAAGGACTTGCTGGGGGTCATCAATACCGGTCATCTTTAATTCGTCAAAAACGGCAATCATTTCTTCTTCGCTTAGCTTGCTAAGGGCCCGTTCAGAATTAATGGGGATGATATACTCATCGGGTCTTCCTTTTAAAAGAGCAATAAAGAGATCGCTCAAGCGTTCTTCTTCATCAGTCCAAGCAATTCGAGCCCCGTGAGCAGACAGGTGATTTGTTTTAATTAGGACCCGATGTCGGGCCTCATCAATGGTATAAGTCTCTTCGATCCACTCATGGAGGTCATCATGGTAATAAACACCACTGACACAGTCAGCGGCCGTCCGCCCGGCTGGAATCAGACCGGGATCATAGGGGACTTCGATGGTGACAACACCGGTGATGGCATCCTTGGAGTCAGTTTTAAAATCGTAGACATTTAAAATGGTATCTTCAGGAGGATTGTCAACAGTTAAGTGGACAATCTCAGCCTCGACCTGATCATCAAGACAAAGCTCATCAAAGGTCATTTTCACGCTTTCATCAGCTGATTCAATGGTCCCACCCTCGGCACTGATGACTCCTTGGGCGACGATTTCCTCTTCGCTAAAAATCGCTTGATCAGGTTGATCAATTTGCCGGCTAACATCTCGTGATAAGGCTACTTGCCGAGGGATAATTAGGGCAAGTGTTAGGGTAAAGACGAGGGCGATTGCCGTTAGAGAGAGCCATGCTTTTTTACTGAGCAGCTTTTTTTTAAGCTTTTTTTGGGTTGGCTTTTTTGACGGTTTTTCTGGCGATTTGACATTTTTTTTTGCCTGAATAGCAGCTTCTTTAGCCGGTGCTAAGGGGGGACTAGTGTCACGAACTAGCCTACCGCACCTTGTACAAAAAAAATCATCAGGCGAAAGGACTTTGCCACAACTAGGACAGGGAATGCTTTGATCGACACCAGTATCTGCCTCTTTAGGCATTGATTTGCTAGTTGATAGGGGCCTTTCTTTGCCACAAGAGGGACAAAATTTTGCTGTTGGTTCTAATGGTGACCCGCAATTTGTACAAAATTGATCCATTGATAGTTCCTCCTAGATAATGTATTTGTAAAAAAATGATGAGTTTATATTAACAAATCTTTAAATTATTTAATGGAATTTCAATAAAATGATTGACCTTATGAGTTATTAATAAAATTATATCATGTTTGCTTTCTAGTGTCTTGATCAGATTGAGAGTATTAATAAAGAGTTAAAAAAATTAACGCCTTATTAAAGTAGCGTCTAGGAGTTTTCAATCATGGTCTAA
>CAZJGM010000076.1:0-7871 GCA_964545675.1 uncultured Lachnospiraceae bacterium
CCTAGCTCTATTAGTCGGATTTTTTGCTGTCTTAGTGAAACATATCATGGTATAATATGAGCAACGATTATTTAAAACTTCAATGAGGGAAAGGCAGGTAAAATCCGTGAGTAATGACGAATTTCAGGCCCTTGTTTTAAAAAAACTCGATTTATTAGAAAATAGTTTAGGTGAAACTAAAATAGGTTTAAGTGGCGTTAAGACAGGATTAGATGAAGTAAAAACAGATTTAAGTGGAGTAAAAACAGACCTAGATGGCGTTAAGACAGGATTAGACGAAGTTAGAAGAGACCTAGGTGGCGTAAAAACAGACTTGGATGGCGTTAAGACAGGATTAGGCGAAGTTAGAACAGACCTAGGTGGCGTAAAAACAGATTTAAGTGGCGTAAAAACAGACTTAGATGGCGTTAAGACAGGATTAGACGAAGTTAGAACAGATCTAGGTGGCGTAAAAACAGACCTAGGCGAAGTCAAAACTGACTTAAAGGGAGTAAAGACTAGCCTAGGTGAAGTTAAAACTGATTTAAGCGAAGTTAAAATAAAACTTGATGGTGTTTATGAACAAACGGCTGTATTAAGTGAATTTAAAACAGATACAGACCAAGGATTTAGGGATATTAAAAAGACACTTGATTTTATGCTCCATAAAGAAATTGAAAATGAAAGAGAAATATACTACTTAAAAAAAAGTCAGGCTAAATAGTTTTATACGGCTAGAACTAGAGCAGTGACTATTCAACAAAATAAATATCCCCATTATCATCGATCGAGAAGATTTCAAAATCGGTATAAAGAGAACTGCCAAAAATATCATCAATTTGGAAGGAATAGTAATAGTCGCCAGCCATTAATGGTTCTTCATAAATGACCGGATCATTGTCAAAGGTATAAGGCTCACCTTGATAAATATCCTCTTCATCAGTATCGATAGTATAGGAATAATACAAGGGGGTAATCAGATCGCCTTGTTTAAGCTTGGTAATTTCTTTGGCAGATTGGCCAGTGGCCGCATCAATGCCATCCCAAGCCCCAATAATGGTAATCTCATAGTCATCTTCATTGGTAAAATCGATTTTAAGGCGCAAGTTGGTGTCGACCCCATTTAGGACGACTGGTGAACTATAGATATTGTAGTTGTCACCTTGCTCAACAATATAGCTAGCCAGTGGTTGGCCATCGCCTAGTGAGATCCAATAGCCATTGAAGTTATCTTCAAATTCGCCAGTATCCCAGTTGGCAATGACATTATCATCAAGACCCAGTTCGATTAAGGATTCGCCATCGCCAAGATCGATAAAGACATCGCAGTAAACAGCTTCAACATAGTTTAGGCTATCACTTGAAATGGTAAAGCCATAGATGCCATCAGCAGTGATGGTTGGTGGGGCTGAAAAAGAAATGGCCGTTTCATCCTCGTTAAAATTAAAGCCAGTCGTGGCTTCTTGATCGAGATTAGACCAATAATCAGATCCGCTTTCTTCATCATAGTTATCACTCCAGTAAAGGGAATTTTGGCCAAACCAGTCGGTATCCTCGTAGGAGGCAAGATCACCACTAGTATCATAGCCATAGGTAATCTTGTCGATAAATGACATATAGTAAGGACTAATACAGATGTCCTTAAAAATCGACAATTCTTCAGACCCTTGAATGGCCAAGGGATAATAAAGTGATAAGCCATGAGAATTAGCTTTATCAGAGCCGTTTTTCATATAGACCACGCAGTCTTCTAGGGCTGTCAGAGCCTGATTGCTAGTGGATAGGTGAGGGTCCACGTTTTTTAGTAGCGAGCCTAAATCGACCATATTAGTGTAGCCTTCCGATTTGCTGTTACCGCCGTAATTCTCAGATCTAGTGATTCCCTTAACCAGCCTTGATAAAAGGTCATTTTGATTAGAGGACTGGTATAGGTCTTTAGCGACCCCATTAAAGGCATAAATGAGGGCATCGATTTTAGAAAGATCAATGCAGGAGAGAGTCACTTCATTTTCGCTATCGATGGCTGCACAGGCAGCGTAGAACGAATCGGCGATCACCTTACCTAAGTCACCGCCATTAGCCTCTGGAGTGCTTCCAATAAAGTTAGCTATGGCTGTATAATCCCAGCCATAACCCGGTTCTAATTCTTCCGAAGCAACCATATAGCGGGCGTGGGGAACCAACATATTGGCTGCTTCAACACTTCCCATCAGGCAGGCATCAAAGCCAATAAACTCAAAGCTATCGGTCATTTGGGGATAAACTGCCGTTAAGGCATTTTCAATTTCGAGCAGGGAAAGGCTATCGCTGTCATTTTGCTCGTCAAAGCAGACACCGGTGATACTGCCACCACCGTGATTCCAGAAAATAAGCCCCATCTTATCAGCCGGATAGTTAGAGACTCCCCAATCCAGAAATTGAGCCAAGCTTTGGCTACTTCCCATATTAACCAGATCCATTTCTTCAATGATTTCAATATCCTGATTTTCAATTACTAGGCGTTGGCTTAGGTTATCATCGATCAAATCATTGTCCCAGGCATCGGTGCCCCCGGTTTGAATAACAAATTTGAGCTGATCTGACTGCGAGGCATCAATCATTTCTATTAGGTCGATCGTGGCTAGGCCATCTTGACTTTCTAAATCGGAACCGCATAGGTAAACAAAAATAGTCCAGGTATCGGCTGCACCCATTTTTCTGGGTTCACTCCGGCTTAACCGCTCAATATTTAAAACCCCGTCAAGGTCGACTTGCATCTTAGTGCTTCTTTCAAGGGACCGATCTAAGCCACTATCAAGGGCAACTTGTCCGCCATCATCGGAACAAGCGACGAGTGATAAGATCATGGTAAACACGACCACAAAAATCATTGCTCTTTTTTTCATTTTCCAGCTCCTAGTAAAATTATTTATTAATGCCTATTATACTCTGATGGACTCAATTAGAAAAGGAAATTTAATCTTTTGTAAATAAAGATCTTTTGTAAATAAAGCTTGTTTATTTTAAGGGCCACTTCTATAATTAATTTATCAGCCCCAAGTGGCTGAAATAATGCAAAGAAGGTAATAACTTATGAAGAAAAGCGAATTAATTAAAATTTTTAACACAGTCCAAGAGAAGTTTGAAGATGTTCTTACTGAAGAATTTTTTCTTCAACGCCTAAAACCTTATGCTGATGAGGAAGGTTTTGTCGATTACCATAAATTGGCAATGTTTGCCCATAACGAATCCCTAGCATCGGCTAAAGGTTTCTTTTTTGAAGTGCTTTCTGAAATTTTAGTCGAGGAAGATGACCTCGTCCTCGACAGCAATGACGACTAATTAGATAGATGAGAATTTTTTATTCTAGTTGGCCGATGACCGTCAATTTATCTTGAAAAAAGCTTTTAAGTTCGGACAAGATAGACGGTTTTATGCTGGCAATCACGGCACTTGCAGGGCCAGCAGAATCAAGCAAGTTTAGCTTATTTGGGATTGCTTGAAAAGCGAGATGATGAATGGAAGCAAGGCTTGTCGCTTCGTATAAAATCCCCTTAGAACCACAAGGGACAATCTCATTGACCTTGGGATTGTTAATCAAGTACCTAAGATCTTGATAATTGACGATGTCGGGATCATCTTCAAGGATAAGAGCGGCTCCGTATTTGGCTTTACCAATGCAAATGACCAGATCACCGGGGTATGACGGCGTGATTCGTAAGGAATCGGCAATACCAATTACAAAAACCCCAAAACCGGTCATTGAGCTTTTGAAATTTTCCTCAGTCGAGCCATTGATGGGAAGATTATAAATGCCCGCACGGTTTAACTCTTCATTAATCCCTTGAATAAGGGCTTTGCCGGTGGGATTCATTTCACAAGCGATGGTGTTAGAGAGGCCAATAATTTGCGCCCCACAGGATAAAAGCTCAAATAAGCAAACCCGGCTAGCAAAAATACTAATGTATTTACTTGGGACAGAGAGCTCATCACCGGGTTTTTCTCCGACTCCGCCACTGCTATCACAGGCAGTGACTAAGAGGGTCTGGGGAAGTTCGGTAATTGAAAGATCACGGTATAGGTAGCTTTTCATAAGTTTATAATGGCCGTCTTTCTTGTTTGGATGGGTTTAAGGTAAAGTCTTGATTTTTCACCGATGCAGGTAAGGCTTTAAATAAAATAGATGCGATAAAAGCATTGATCCCACCAACGAGTGAGAGTGGCAACATCATCCCAATGACACCGGGCCAAGTTATAATGGGAATAAGTAGTGGGGCACAAAGCAAAAGTAAAAGGGGTCCGTTGCAAATGGTCCCAACGACAACTGCCACGGCTAGACCAAGAATATCGTTACTGGCTTTTTTAACAAAGCTGTAAGCATACCAAGTTGCAACCATGGTAAGGCCCATTCCTAAGGCGATTACTAGATGGACAGGGAGGGTCATGGGAAAGCCTGAGCTAAGGGCCGTTAAGAGATGACCGATACTAGCAATAATTGCCCCAGCCAGTGGTCCCATTAAAAGTGTCCCTAAAAAAGCAGGTAGGGAATCAAAGGCAATCGTGCCAAAAATTTTTAATTGCGCACCGATAAAAGAAAGGGCAATTAAAAGAGCCATAAATACTAATTGTCGAGAATTTGTTTTCATAAATTACTCCTTAATTTTTTTTAAATTAAACAAAAAAAGTTCACATCTAGTAGATGTGAACTTTACCGTCGTTCAAATGGTATCATTTTTGGCAGGTCTCCTGAGTTCGCTTCATCGCTATTTGTCCCTTCCCGTGAGGTGGTATGACAAATGCTTCACGTTACAGTGGTGGGTCCCTACAGGATTTGAACCTGTTTCCCTATTCTCCTTTTTCAAGGCACCAAAAAATCATTTATTTAATTTAAACAAATGATAGCATAAAAGGATTATCCTTGTCAATTAGTAAAATTATTTACTGTTTATGTGAGGCGCACCATGGTATAATGCTAATAATTAGGAATATACATTTGGGAAAAGTAGCTAAGAGCCATGAGCAAGGAAAATAAAAGAGTATTACTTTAAAAAAGAAGCGGTTTGATAATTTTTAAGTTGCTTAAATAGCTATAGGTGTCCAGCTTATCAGGTTGGACTTTTTTTGGGGATTTTTTAATGGACTGATTAAAGAATTCTTATTTTTCGTCGATATAGGATAGTAGATGGATCGTTTAATTTGTTTTTTTTGACTAAGATTGATAAAATAATTTATAAAAGATGATAGACAAGAAAGGGGATCTCATAGATGAAGAAAAGACTAGCAATACTATTATCAATTGCCATGATGACGGTGATGATTTTTTCACCAACCATAAGGGCTCAAGGCGTTCAAGCAGGGATTGAAACCAAACCAGGCATTCAATATAAAACCCATATCCAAGACTATGGATGGGAAGCAAATTGGCGGTCAAACGGGGCCTTATCGGGCAGTGTGGGAGAATCCAAGCGTTTAGAAGCCGTGATCGTAAAGTTAACCGGAGAATTACCGGAAGGGGCAGATGTAAAGACCTATGTTCATGTCCAAAATATAGGGGATATGGGACCTTTTGAGATGGGAAGTCAGGCTGGGACATCTGGTCGGGGTTATCGTCTGGAAAATATTCGACTGGTAATTAACAATATGCCAGGCTTTGGGCTCTTGTATAATGTTCAGGTTCAAGACAAGGGCTGGCTAAGGGATATCGATAAGGAAGAAACGTGGTTTAAGGATGGCGAAACTGCCGGAACGTCCGGAGAAAGTTTAAGGCTAGAAGGTTTTAAACTAAAGGTTGTTGAAGTGAATGAAGATTACGAGGCCTATTTATCGACTTTGGCGGCGGCTAAAGAAAGTGACTATACCCAAGAATCGTGGGTCGTCTATAAAAAAGTAGTCGATGCGAATCAAGTCACCAAGGACAATACTAACGATGAGATAAAAAAAGCGACCGCCAATATAATGGAAGCCCAAAAGAATCTGATCAGTTCTAAAAACATGGCAGACTATAATCGGGTACTAGGTGCGGTTAAAGAAGCAGACTATGTTCCCGAAAGTTGGGCAGCTTATCGTGACATTGTTAGTCAAAATATAGTTACCCTTAAAAATACTCAGGCCCAAATTGATGAGGCCACCAAAACTATTTTTGAAGCGCAAAAGAAGCTTGAGAAAAAGGTTAATCTAACGGATTATAAGGCGGCTTTAGAGGCTGTACGGGCTGATGATTATACAGCAAAATCTTGGGAAACTTACCAGGAAGCGGTCGCAGCTAATGGCGTAAGTGAAGATAATAGTCAAACAGAGGTCGATGAAGCGACTAAAAAAATTAAAAACGCTCAAAAAAAATTGGTTAGAATTTTTGATTTTACCCGCTATAATGAATTATTGAATCGGGTAAAAGAAGAGGATTATGTTGCCGCTACCTGGTCTGTTTATGAAGATGTCCTGGCTGCTAATCGTGTCGATGAAAATAATACCCAAAGTGATATTGAAAAAGCCATTACTAAAATCGAAAAGGCTCAGGAAAAATTAATAAAAAAAGCCGACCTATCTTATTATAATGCAATCCTTAATGCCGTTGCAAAAGAAGATTACACAACTGATTCTTGGAATGAATATCAAGGAGAGGTCCGGTCGATAAGGGTTAATGCCCTTAGCAAAAAAGAAGTTGTCGATCAAGCAGTTGTAAAAATTATGGAAGCCCAGTTAAATCTAGAACCGCTAGGGAATTTGATTTATTATTATATGGCCACAAATAATGTAAACCCAAATAATTACACATTTGATTCTTGGGACAAGTATCAAAAGATTGTTGATGCCAATAGAGTAATACCAAAAGATGGTCAGGAAGCGATTGATCAAGCAACTGAAAAAATAGAAGCAGCTCAGAAAAAATTGGTTAAAATTGGTGATTTAAGTGAGTATAAGAAGATTTTAGCGAGTGTCAATAAAGACACCTACACAACTGACTCTTGGGAGAAATATCAAAAGGTCCTTGATTCGAGTTATCTTTCTGATCGGGAAGATCAAACAACCATTGATAAGACCATTAAAAAAATAGAAGCAGCTCAGAAAAAATTGGTTAAAATTGGTGACTTAAGTGAGTACAATAAGATTTTAGCGAGTGTCAATAAAGGCATTTACACAACTGACTCTTGGGAGAAATATCAAAAGGTCCTTGATTCGAGTTATCTTTCTGATCGGGAAGATCAAGCAACCATTGATAAAGCCATTAAAAAAATAGGGGCAGCCCAGCGAAAACTGGTTGAAAAAGGTAATTTAGCTGAGTATAATAATGTTTTAGCAGAAGTTGATCCAAAAGATTACACCACAGCTTCTTGGCAAACATATACGAAAGTTCTCGATTCTAATTATATGGATGATGATAGGTCTCAGTCTGAAATTGATAAGGCCATTTCCAATATAAAACGAGCGCAAAAGAAGTTAGATAGTGTCGGTGATCTTACTGAGTACAATAAGATTCTGTTATACAATCTGGCTAGAGAACCAAACGAAGAAGGTCCTATACCGATGAAGCTAGTTGATTATACACCAAGTTCTTGGGCTGTTTACGATAAAGTAGTAACTAGCAATTATATGGATCGTGATAAATCACAAGCTCAAATTGATAAGGCTGTTTTAAATATTGAACGTGCTCAGTCAAAGCTAATTCTTCGAGCAGATAAAAGCCTCTATGATGAATATAAGAAATTACTTGAAGATTACTGGGTAGAGCGAGATTCCTATACGACAGCGTCTTGGAATAAGTATCAAGAAGTAGTCGATGAAAATGTAATGACACCAGAAAATTCAGAAGCAGAAATTAATGGGGCTATCTTAAAAATTAAAAGGGCCCAACAATATTTAGAAGAAAAAAGTGATACCAGCCAATATGATGATGTTTATCATAAATATGATGG
>CAZJGM010000077.1:0-7790 GCA_964545675.1 uncultured Lachnospiraceae bacterium
CTAATAATTCCCAAAAGAATGCGTATTTCCGTTCCATTGCTGTCATCCTCCCTCTAAACGATTTTAATGCGTTTTGATTAATTCTAATACCTACAGCAAGTTTATTTATTTTATCACGTTTTCCCCTCTTTAAGAAGTAATTTACAAAAAATAATCACTACTCCCCTTTTTTATGATATTATTTCAAAATAAAGAGTTGATTTCATAATAATCTTTAAGGAGGCTTAGATGATTTTATTTGTCTTAAACTGTGGTAGTTCATCTGTTAAATTCCAAATTTGTAAAATGCCTGAATACAAGGTTCTTATCAAGGGTTCAGTTGCAAACATTGGTCATTTAAATTCTGAATTTAAGTTGGAAATTGGAAAAAAACCATTGTGTATTCAATCCTTTCCCTTAAAGGATCACGAAGAGGCCATCCATTTAATTTTAAAAACACTAGCGGCCATTGAAGACTCTCTTGAATTTTCCTTAAGCGATATTAAAGCTATCGGTCACCGGATTGTCCAAGGCGGCGAAAAACATAATGTCTCAATTCTAATCACCCAGGATGTCATAGATTATATTGAAGAAATTAAAGATTTAGCCCCTCTTCATAACCCCCACCATCTTTCAGGCATTTATGCCTGTCAAAAATTGCTCGCTACGATTCCTCAAATTGCTTGTTTTGATAATGGTTTTCACATGACCTTGCCTCGTCATGCTTACCTCTATGCTTTGCCACTTGACCTTAGTGAAAAGCATCATATCAGACGTTATGGATTTCATGGCATTGCTTTTCGAAGCATGCTTTCTCAACTTAAAAACTTTACGGATAAAGCTTATCAAGACCTGCGGATTATCAATATGATGCTAGGCAGTGGTACCACCGCCAATGCCGTTTATTATGGCAAATCAATTGATGTAAGCACTGGTTTTACACCTCAAGAAGGCTTAATCCAATCAACCCGTGCTGGTGATATGGATACGGCCGCCTTATTGTATTTAATGAAGAAAGAACATCTTAGCATTGCAGAGGCCGACCATTTAATCAATAAAAAAAGTGGTTGGGCTGGTTTGTCAGGACTGGGTAATGATATGCAAAAAATCCATGAGGCCTCTTTAAAAGGCGATCAACGGGCTCTTGATACCATTAATACAGTTTGTCATCGCTTTAAAAAATATATTGGTGCCTATGCTACTGAAATGGGTGGTTTAGATGTTCTCTTGTTTTCTGGTGGCGTTGGAGAAAATGCTTGGTATATCAGAGAACAGCTTTGTCAGGGGCTTGAATTTATCGGAATTAAACTAGATCTGGAAAAAAATAAAAATCAAAAGGGAATCATCAGTCATAAGGATTCCAAGGTTTTGGTCATTGTTGTCAATGCCAATGAAGAAAAAATCATTGCTAAAGACACTTATGCCATTTTAAAGGCTCTCAAAGAAAGTCAATAATTTCTTATCTTAATTCATTTTTCTTTCCATAGCACTCATAGAGGTAGCTAATAATAAAGCCACAAGCAAGACCTAAAAGTACTCCAGCGATAACATCAGTTGGGTAATGCATAAACAAGTACATTCTTGAAAATCCCATAAGCAGAGCTAAGCCCCAAAAAAAGAGGGCGAATTTTTTAAAGTATTTACTTAAAACATAGGCTGCTGCAAAGGAAGAGCTGGTATGACCGGAAGGAAAGGAATAGGATGTTAATTGATCAATTAACATAAGAATTGTTGGATAATCGCTGTAAGGACGTGGCCTTTGAAAAAGCGGTTTTAAAAGCCCTTCGCCAATAATGGCACTCAATAGTAGTGCCATTAAAGTTAATAGTCCAACAATTCTTGTTTTTTTATTAATTAAAAGAATTAAAGCGATGCTAATCCAAATAAAGCCTTTATCCCCCAAACTGGTGATGAAGATCATTAGCTTATCTAAGATGGGTAAATGTAATTTTGAATAAATAAAAAACATTATTTCTGTATCGAAGCTGTTAATAAATGATGTCATTTTGTCCTTTCTTTAAGTAAATGTTTATGGTTATTTTTTGGCAATTGTAATTTCCACTTCTTTAATTTTTCTTTTTTGGATTTCTTTAATGAAAAAATTGATGCCCAAGTACTTAATTTTCTTTTTATGACCATCTTTGGGGATGTAGCCTAAACGATCGATTAATAGGCCAGCTAAGGTATCATAATAATCTGAATTTTCATCGAATTTTGAATCGAGAGCATTATTTAATTCTTTAATGGAGATTGATCCTTTTGCAATAAAGGTATGATCATCAATTTTTTCAATATCGGTTTCTTCTCGTTCATATTTATCATCAACATCGCCCATAACCTCTTCCATTAAATCTTCCATGGTTACAATTCCTGAAAAACCACCGTATTCGTCAATTAAAATAGCAAAATGATTTCGACTACTTTGAAGTTCCAAAAATAGTTCAGTTATATTCTTGTGTTCAGGAACAAAATAAGCAGGACGCATAATCTTTCGAATATCAATATTTTCAAATCCTATCCGATAAGCTTCTAGAATAAGGTCTTTAAGATATAAAACCCCAATAATATTATCAATCACATCTTCATAGACGGGTATGCGAGAATGCTTAGTCTCTAGCATCTTTGCTAAACTATTTTTCAAAGGTTCCTCTGCTTTTACCATAAACACTTCCGTTCGAGCAGTCATTATTTCCTCAGCTACCTTATTATCGAAAGCGATCACACTATCTAACATCTCTCTTTCCACCGGATTAATTAATCCTTGTTCGTGGCCTACTTCTACAAGAGACTTTATTTCTTCAAGGGTTATTTTTTCTTCAACCCCTTCTTTTTTTATGCCTAAAATTCTTAACAGTGTATTGGTTGATATTGATAAAAAAGCAACAAATGGTTTCATGATAGTTGAAAATAAATTAATTGCTTTAATGGTAAAGAGTGCAAATCGTTCAGAGTATTGAAGGGCGATTCTTTTGGGAACTAACTCGCCAAAGACAAGCATGATATAGGATAAAATAAAGGTAACCCCGATAAAAGCAATGTTTTCACCAAAGGGAATGCCTATATCTGTTAAAATTACTCCCAAATCATTTGATATGCCAACAGCTGCAGAAGCAGATGAAAAAAAACCAGCAAAGGTAATTCCTACTTGAATTGTCGATAAAAATTTCGACGGTTCTTTAACAACCTTAAGGAGTATCTTAGCTTTTTCATTACCATCGTTAGCCATTTTTCTTATTTTTTTCTTATCCACCGACACAATTGCTATCTCTGCTCCCGCAAAAAAGGCATTGATTGATGTTAGTACAACAATCAATAATAATTGTGCTACAAGAGAACTATTTAACCCCATAAGACTTTCACCTCTCCTATTCAGAAAAAATATCCAAATTTTTTATAGTAATTGTTTTTGAATTGTATTCAATCAAGCCTGCTTTTCTCATTTTATTCAATTCTCGACTTAAAGATGTCCTCTGTACGCCTAAGCGATCGGCAAATTCTTTTTTCGACATGCCGAGGGCGATTGTTTTTTTATCTTGTCGAAAATATTCAAATCGCAAATAATCAATAACACATTGTCTAATTGTTTTAAAAGAGAGCGTGTTTATTTTGTCCGTCAAAACAAGTGCTCTATCGGAGATAACAGCCATTAAACTCACCATAAAATCAACATTTTTTTGACTAAGCTCTAATATCAAATTTCGATACATATGAAGGACAATTGAATCCGACTCAGCAATTACCGTCATAGGATAGATATTTCGATGCGAGAATATAAGGTTTGCCCCCAAGATATCACCTCCTAAAAAAACACCAATTTTAAAAACATTTCCATTTTCATCAATTTTCTGTACAGAGATTTTACCTTCTAAAATAATATCCATTGTATGACACTGCTCATTTTGCAAATGAATAATTTGTCCTTTATTATAGGCATTAATCCTATATTTTGATGAAACAAATAATTTAGAAAGATCAAGCTTTGAAAAACTAGTAAATAAATCTATTTTCGCAATAAGATCAATGTGATCATTTAAAATAATTTAAATCACTCCTTTCAAGTGTTACCTCAGTAACTTTATTATAACGTGATAAAGTGTATAATACAATAAAAGCATCGAAAGAAGGGTTTTAAAATGAGAAAAATAATACAAGGATTGATCCAAATAGTTTTTCTTGCTATATTCATTTTTTTAATAATTGTGGGTAAAGTACAATTGTGGATGGGACTATTTATTTTAGGCTTTATTATTTCAATCCTATTTGGTCGGATTTATTGTGGTTGGTTTTGTCCAATTAATACGGTTATGATTGGAACAACTTGGGTAAAAAAGAAACTACATCTAAAAAGTATCAATATTCCACCTATATTAAAAAAAACTTGGGTTCGTTATACTGCCTTAGCGTTATTTATCTTACTCTTTGTTTTTACCCTAGTATCAGGTAAAAAATTACCAGTTCTACCGATTCTTTTTTTAATCGGGATATTTCTAACCTTCCTTTTCCCAGAAGAATTATGGCATCGCTATCTTTGCCCCTATGGAAGCATCCTCCATTTCCCTGCAAAATTATCAAACCACCAACTGTCAATCGATCCTAATCAATGCAATAATTGTGGTGCTTGTATGCGAATATGCCCTGCTAAAGCTGTTGAAAAACATGAAAAAAATCATGAAATTATAAAAAGTGATTGTATTTTATGCATGAAGTGCACGGAAAATTGCAAGCAAGATGCAATAACTTATAAATAAGAGCCTTTACAGTTTTTTAAGCTTCAAAATCGATCATCTAAAAAATCCCAATAAATGGGATTTTTTATTTATTTTAAAGGCCAAACTCTCCTTTAAGGATTCTTAAATCTTTATTATCCTTTGACAGACAGATAACAATTTATCGAGTATAATAGATTTAGAAAATGATTTCACTATAAATACGAGGAGTATTAAAATGAAAATAGAAACCGAAAGAAAATTATACTCGCTGAAAGAAACCTATATTATTACCTATCGGGCTTTTCGTTCATTTCGAGATCTTCTTTATGCCAAACGGCAACAACTACTCACAAAGCAATTTACTGAACGCCTTATGCTTGCCGTCACTGAAGTTAATGGCTGTGAAGTATGCTCTTATGCCCATAGCAAAATGGCCCTCGAATCTGGCATGGATAACACTGAAATTGAAAATATGCTCGCCGGTATTAATGACCATGCTCCTTCAGATGAGTTGCCAGCCATTATGTTTGCTCAACACTATGCCGATTACCGTGGACAGCCTTCACTAGAATCTTGGGAGCGAATCGTTAAGCTCTATGGCCTGTCAAAAGCAAAGGGTATTTTAGCTTCAATCCGAATGATCATGGTTGGAAACGTCTATGGCATTGCTTGGAGTTCTTTCATTCACCGATTTAAAGGAAAAGCGGATCAACGAAGTAATTTAGCTTATGAACTGAGTATTATTTCAAGTACTTTTATTTTTATACCGCTTGCTTTTATCCACTCCCTTTTACCGGTTTCCTCAACTCTCGCTCGGATCGAATAGGGCTATCAGATCTTATAAAACTAATTCCTTTTGCTTTTAGCTAATAGTAATTGGATAAAATTTTTTACATTTTATAGATTACGATTCATTTAACAGATAAAGGTGGTATTTAGGATGCTCTTTAATTCAGAACAACAAGCAGAAAATAAATTAATCATTTTATACGTGCTAGAAAAAATAAAAACGGCTTTATCACGTGAACAAATTGCGTTGATTATTATTGAAAATTTGCAGATTACTTATTTTGATATCCAATTCTATATCGATGATCTTATCAAAGACCAATTTATATCAACTTTAAATATCGATGAAAAAGTGCTTTTAAATCTTAGTCCTGTTGGAAAAGAAAGTATTAGTATTTTTAAAGATAAAATTCCTCCTTATATTCGGGAAATGATTGATCTCTACTTAAAACAAAATTATGAAAAGATCTTTAAAGAGGTGCGAGTCACTGCAAATTATACCCAACATAGCGATACGGAATACATCGTCGAATTAAAATTACACGAAAACAATCTTTTATTAATGGATATCTCGTTCTCTGCACCAAATTTAAAACTTGCACTAGATATTTGTAAACGGTGGAAAGAAAACACCCAGGAACTCTATGCCTCGGTTCTTAAGACCCTGACTCTTTAATCAACAGACTTGAATGATTCTAAATTATGTGATAACATTAAGAAAATAAGGTAGAAAAGATTTTAACATTGATTAACCTTAATAATTAGGGGTATATATTAAGTGTTAAACTTTTATTGTAGGAGGAAATAATTATGTCACAGTATCACGAACCAGTAGATGTTTTGGATGAAAAAACTATGGATATTACACGCGCAATCAATAGTTTAAAAGAAGAATTAGAAGCCGTTGATTGGTATAATCAGCGTGTTGTTGCAAGCTCAGATGAAGAGCTAAAGGGCATTATGGCTCATAATCGCGATGAAGAAATCGAACATGCTTGCATGACGATTGAGTGGTTACGACGAAACATGGATAAATGGGACGAAGAATTAAGAACCTATTTATTTGTAGACGGCTCAATTTTAGAAGCTGAAGAAGGTGCAACTGGTGAAGAAGAAGCAGACCTTAAAAAATCTGGAATTAATATTGGAAATCTAAAATAAATAAAAATAAGGAGGAAAAAATGGATATATTAAAAAGAGCAATGGCTCCCCTAACCCAAGCGGCTTGGGATGAAATTGACGGACGAGCTGAAGAAGTTTTAAAAAGTCGTTTAACGGCGAGAAAAGCAGTCAAGGTTCTTGGACCAAAAGGATGGGACTATACCGTCGTTTCTGAAGGTCGGCTAAACACTGTCGATAAAGTAAAGGACGGTGTATCAACCGGTATTTATAAGGTTCAGCCCCTTCTGGAAGCCCGAGTAGACTTTAGTTTAAGTCGCTGGGAAATGGATAACATTACCCGTGGTGCTAAAGATATTGAATTGGGTAACTTAGAAGATGCGGTTAAAAAAATTGCTGAATTTGAAGAAAAAGCAGTTTATAAGGGTTTTGATGCTGGTTCAATTAAGGGTTTAGACTGCATTAATGCTAATGAAAAAATTCCCTTTGGTGAAGAAGATTCAGCAATTATGAATGCGATTTCGACAGGATTAGTTACCTTGAGAGAAAACTTTGAAGAAGGTCCGTTCGTCCTTATTGTCGGTGAAGTCGCCTATAATCGCTTAAATTCAAGTTCCAAGGGTTATCCTTTGATGAAACGAATCGAATCTTTAATCGGTGGCCAAATTCTTTTAAGCACGGGTCTTGATGGTGCTTTCCTTATTCCCTACGACAATGAAAATTTTGAATTAACAATCGGTCAAGACTTTGCTATTGGTTATGAGTCCTATGACCATCAAAATGTGAATTTATTTATTACCGAGAGCTTTACCTTTAGAGTGCTTGACGAAAATATTATTATTTCTTATAGTTTGTAAATTAAAAAAAGACCGGTTAACCGGTCTTTTTTTAATTATTTATGGCTATGGATGGGATTTTTAGAAATCTCATTAATGGCAAGTGTTAATTCAAGAACAGTATCTGCCTTTGATTGAACTAAGCTTTCTTCAATTTTTGTAAAGAGAAATCCTTTTCGCGTCACATAATAGGCCGGTTTTAATTCATTTAATGCCATTGCTTTCATATCATCCTGACATTTTTCACATCTGCAAATACTCTCATAGCCTTCTAGAAGTTTCGGTAATAAGTCATCGACAATTTCTTCCATGTAATTTTTTACCATTTTTTACTCCTATCAAGCTTATTTTATCAGAT
>CAZJGM010000078.1:0-7781 GCA_964545675.1 uncultured Lachnospiraceae bacterium
CATAAAACTGTTGCTTTAAAACACTATCAATGCACATTGATAAATAATTCTCTATGTTATATACAGGTACAATTACGGAAAATTTCATATACTACTCCTATTTTAAAATCTCTAATTGTTTTTAGTATTATTTATACTAATAAGAAATTTGCCCTTATTTTCTCCCATCCTTGCTTTAAATGTCACATCATTTAATTTTAATAGAATGATTAAAGGAATAAAAAAATGACTTGAAGTGACAGAAAGGAAGCGTGAAATGACAGAAGAAGAACTGACCAGATGGCTTGATGAAAAGAATGTCGAAAAAATTGCCCAGGCATTATTGAAATATAATGCCGTTGACTTGCAAAGCTTATTGGCTGAATTTGATCAAGTCAATCGGATTGCCGCCTTTCGCTTATTAGAAGCTAAAATGAAGGCCGAAGTGTTTTCCTATATGGAGCTTGAAGACCAGGAAAATTTGATCAAGGCCCTTAATGAAAAGGAGATTAGCCTGCTTTTTGAGGACATGTACACGGATGATATCGTTGATTTCTTAAGTGAACTACCACAAGCAGACAGTCTTAAGTTGCTTGACAATCTGGCGGCCGACAGACGGACAAAAATTGACCAACTCTTAAAATATTCCGATGATTCGGTTGCTAGCATTATGACCGATGAATTTATCCATCTTAAGAAAAACATGACGGTCAAAGAGGCCTTAGAAAAAATTAGGCGCATTGGCATTGACAGCGAAACGGTCTATACCTGCTATGTGGTCGAAGATAAAAAATTAATCGGCATTGTCTCGGCCAAGGATTTGATGATCCACGATGAAGACACTTGTATTTCGAGCTTGGTCAAGGATAGCTTTATTTTTCTCCATACTGATGATGACAAGGAATTAGCAGCAAATTTATTTCGCAAGTATGGCTTTATTGCCATTCCGGTTATTGATCCGGCTGGTACTATGGTTGGGATTGTTACCTTTGATGATGCCATTGATGTCTTGATTGAAGAAACCACCGAAGACATGCAAATTATGGCGGCCATGGTCGTCAATGATGAGCCTTATCTTAAAACATCGGTTTGGAAACATGCTGGCCATCGGATCATGTGGTTACTGGTCTTGATGTTGTCGGCAACGATTACCGGGTCGATTATTGCTAGCTACGAAGATGCCTTTACCTTAATCCCCCTCCTGGTCTCCTTTATCCCCATGCTAATGGATACCGGTGGGAATTGTGGGACCCAGAGTTCGACCTTAATTATTCGGGGTTTAGCTGTTGGGGAATTAACTTTTTCCGATACCCTAAGAATTGTCTGGAATGAATTTCAAGTGGCCCTGATTGTCAGTGTGGCCCTAGCGGTCGTCAATGGGATTCGGGTCTATCTCTTATATCAAGATGCTAAAATCGCCTTAGTTGTATCAATTTCTTTAGTTGGGACCATTATTATTGCTAAATTAGCCGGTGGCCTCCTGCCCATGTTAGCCAATAAATTTAAATTGGATCCGGCCATTATGGCGGCCCCCTTAATTACCACCATTGTCGATACAGCCTCGATTATTATTTATTTTCGCATTGCCACGGCGGTCTTGCAACTATAAAAAGAAAGGATCAAGCAAAATGGATGAATTATTTCTAATAACTGGTGGTGCCGGCTATTTAGGTAATACCTTGGTCAGGGAATTATTAAAAGAAAAAAAGAAAATTCGGATTCTTGTTTTCCCCGGCGAAAAAAATATTCCCCAAGGTGATATTGAGGTTTTTTACGGTGATGTCCTTAAGCCGCAAACCATGGAGGCTTTCTTTGAAAACGATGAAAAAAAAGACTTAATTGTCATTCATACGGCGGGAATTGTTTCAATTGCTTCAAAATATCAGCAAAAAATCTATGACGTTAATGTTATTGGAACAAAAAATATCATTGCTCTTTGCCAAGCTCACCGGGTTAAAAAAATGATCTACATTAGTTCAGTCCATGCTATCCCCGAGAAAAAGAAGGGCCAAACAATTACTGAAGTGACGGCCTTTGACCCCGATGCGGTGGTCGGTTTATATGCCAAAACAAAGGCTGAGGCCACTAATCTGGTATTGGAGGCAGCCAAAAAAGGACTCGATGCCCAGATCGTTCATCCGTCCGGTATTTGTGGTCCCTTTGATGAGGGCAGGGGATATCTGACGACCTTAGTCATTCATTATTATACCGGGAAATTAACGGCCGCCCTTAATGGGGGTTATGACTTTGTCGATGTTCGTGATGTTGCAAAGGGGATTATTTTATGTCTTGAAAAAGGAAAAAAAGGCGAAACTTATATCCTTTCTAATCGCTATTTTAGCATAAAGGAAATGCTTAAAATGCTCCATCAGATCACCGGCAAGAAAGAGGTCAAGCGGATCTTGCCAGCCTGGTTTATTCGACTTATGGCACCGCTAGCAGAGCGTTATTATAGGATTATTCGCCAACCCCCCTTATTCACCGCCTATTCGATTTATACCTTAAATTCAAATGCGATTTTCTCCCATGAAAAAGCGACTAGGGAATTAGGCTATCAGACCAGGGCGATGACAGAGACCCTAAACGATACGATCGATTGGTTAAAGGCCAATGGACGATTAGAGTGATTCTCAATCCTTGGCTTTTAGAAGCCTATTTTTGGGGTAATCATTAAAAGATAAGAAAGGGGCGATAATTGTGAAAGATGATGTAATCGTGATTGGAGCTGGTTTATCGGGCTTAACGGCGGCAAGTTTAATGGCAAAACGGGGCCTAAAGGTAAGCGTTATTGATAAAGCCCACCATCCCGGCGGCTCATGCGGGATATTTAAGCGCAATGGGGTAATTTTTGACCAGGGAGCAGCCATGCTCTTTGGCTTTGGCCAAGCAGGTTTTAATGCCCACCGCTTTGTCTTTAATTGCCTAGAAGAGCCGATTAAGTTAATTCGTCATGAGCTCTTATATTGCCTTAATTTTAAGGGCCAACGGATCAAATTCTGGCCGGATATTGATCGTTTTATCGATGAATTAGCCAGTGTTTTTCCAGCTGAAAAAAATAACATACGGCGTTTTTATAAAGACTATTACAAACTCTACCAGCACGTTTTAGTGGAGAGACCGAATTATACAACGCCTGATGAAATTGACCGTAAAAGAACCTTTAAAGCCTTAATACGTCATCCCTTATCTTATCTAAAATTTTTAACCTACCTGAATAAAAATGCTCGGGACTTGCTTAAAAACTATTTTACCGATCCGGAAATTTTTAAGTTTTTCGATAAACTGACCTCTACCTATTCTTATACCACCCTTGAAGAATCACCGGCCATTTTAGCAGCGATTATGTTTATTGACAATCATGTTGGCGGCAGTTATTACCCCGCCGGTTCGACGCTTTTTTTGCCTGGGAAATTGGAAAAAGTGATTGAAGAACACGGGGGCCAGATGATCCCCGACCAAGAAGTTAAAAAAATAATTTTTGATAAGAAAAAAGCGATTGGTGTCTTACTTGAAAATGGGAAAAGCCTCTATGGCGAGGAGATTCTTTATGGGGGAACGGTCTGGAATCTTTATGGTAACTTGATCGACCAGACCCAAGTTGACCAAGAAAGAATCGATTGGGCCAAAAATCAGGTTCCCACCTATGCCAGTGTCGTTTTCTACGCCCACGTTAAGGCCCATGTCATTCCTGATGATACCGCAGCCATAGAAATGCTAGTAGGGAATCCTAGTCGGCTAGATGAAGATGAGCTGACTCTCTATATCTTAAGCATTGATGACCATAGCCTTTGTGATAAAGACAGCCATCTTGTTATTGCCATTGGACCAAGCTTTAGAGATTGGGATGATAAGGGAAGCTACCAGCAAAAAAAAGAAAAAGAAAAAAGACGTTTAATAGGCTTGATTGAAAAACGCTTTCCCGGCTTTGAAAAAAGCCTTATTTATTCAGACTTGGCCACACCCAAAACACTAGAGCGTTATGTCAATAAGAGGGCGGTCGCTGGCCCCAAGCAAATGCTTGGCCAACACCTGTTTAAGCGTCTACATACAAGAACCGAGTGGGATAATCTTTTTTGTTGTGGGGAATCAACGGTAATGGGAACAGGGACCCCAACGGTGACGACATCAGGCATTGCGGCCGCTAATGCGATTTTGCAAAAGCATGGCTTAAAGCCTTACCTCTATCAAGAAAATCGAAAAAATGTTGTTGAAATTATCGAAAGACCATTTGAAGCAGAAAATCTTTATGAAAACTATCCAAAAGTAAAAAAAGAAATTATGGTTGAGGCATTAAGGTGTCAGTATTGTGAAGATCCTGAATGTGTACCACTAGCTGATTTTGATATGCCGGGAATGATGCGGCGGCTAAGCGTGGGAAATTTTATGGGGGCACGAAAAATTGCTGATTCATTTCCAGACCAAGCTGATAAAAATCTAAGTTTGGATTATGAAAAAAGATGTGTCCTTAATAAAAGAGAGCAAAAACCGCTAGAAATTGGACGAATACTTCAATTTTTAAGAAGAGAAATGAGGTAAATAATTGGGATTTTATGAAAGATATGATACCGTCATCGTTGGTGGCGGATTGGCCGGTTTAACAAGTGCTGCTTATTTGAGTCGAGCAGGCCAAAAAGTACTGCTTTGTGAAAAAGAATCAAAGGTCGGCGGCTTGGTCGGGAGCTTTTCTACTAATGGCTTTGTCTTTGATTCAGGCATTAGAGCCTTTGAAAATTCAGGCATTATCCTGCCCATGCTAGCGGATCTTGGTATTTCGGTTGACCTGGTAAAAAGTCCGGTGGCCATTGGGATTGCGAATAATTTAATCCGCTATAGAAAAAAAGAGAGTTTAGACCAATATGAGCTCTTATTGAGCCGTCAATTTCCGGAAAATAAAAAAGAAATACAAAGGATTATTGTCGAAATTAAAAAAGTCATCAAATACATGGATGTTCTTTATGGGATTGATAACCCCCTTTTTGTTGACTTTAAAAATGATAAAAAATACCTCCTTCAGACCTTATTGCCCTGGTTGTTAAAGTATCAAATTAACATTCGAAAGGCCTTAAAATTAAGTGAGCCGGTTAATGATTATCTGGCTAAATTTACAAAAAACAGGCAACTCATCGATATGATTACCCAGCATTTTTTTAAAGAAACACCGGCTTTTTTTGCCCTTAGTTATTTTGGCCTATACCTAGACTATAGCTACCCAAAGGGCGGGACGGGTGTTCTGGTTGAAAAAATGGTTGAATTTATTAAAGACCATGGGGGCAAGATTCGCACCGATACCAAGATAAGGTCAATTGATCCGGTCAAAAAAGAAATATCCAGCAGGGAGAGAAATTATAGCTATCAAGCAGTCATTTGGGCCTGTGATATGAAGGCCCTTTATCAAAGCCTTGATCTTTGGCAAGTAAAGGATGACAAGCAGCGGTTAAAAATTGAAAGGCAAAAAGACCTTGCCCTTAAGGCCCATGCGGGAGATTCGATTTTCACCGTTTATTTAGAAATTGATCGAGAAGCCGATTATTTTAGGAAAAAGATGGGCCCCCACCTTTTCTATACGCCCGATAAAAAAGGCTTATCAAGTCTCAGCCCTTTAAACTTAAATGAAAGGGATCAGAAAAACCTTAGCCAGTGGATCTTATCCTATTTAAAGCTGACAACCTATGAAATATCGGTACCGGTCGTAAGGGATTTATCCCTAGCACCAAGGGGCAAAAGTGGTTTGATTGTTAGCACCCTTATGGACTATAGCCTCGTTAAACAAATCGCTAAGGATGGCTGGTATCAGGAGTTTAAGAGGCTTTGTGAAAAAGAAATTGTCCGGATCTTAAAGGACTCCTTATTTCCCAGTATTAAGATTGAAAATATCCAGTCCAGCAGCCCCTTAACGATTGAACGAATCACCGGCAATTCCCAAGGTGGGATCACCGGTTGGGCCTTTACGAATGAAAAACTACCAGCTATTAGTGATTTTCCGAGGATCAAAGATTCGGTCAAGACCGATATTCCCTATATCTACCAGGCAGGACAATGGACCTTTAGTCCAGCGGGCTTACCGATTTCCATCTTAACCGGTAAATTGGCAGCCGATGCCGTTAAAGAAAGGCTAGAGAAGAGGTAAGGAAGTGATAATTGAGATTATTACCGTCATCATGGGCTTAATAATGAGCCTTATCTTATTTAGGTCCTTCCCAAAACTTTTACCAGCAAGTAAAATACAGGATGAGTATTTTTTATCGCTTATCATCCCGGCCCGAAATGAAGAAAACAATCTGCCCCTTATTTTAGGCGACTTAAAAAAACAAGTAGGGGTCTCCTTTGAGATTATCTGTGTTGATGATGGGTCAAGTGACCAAACGGCAGAAATTGCTAAAAAGCTTGGCGTTAAAGTTATTAGCATTCTTGAAAAACCGACCGATTGGCTGGGAAAATCTTGGGCCTGCCAAAAGGGAGCCCAAGTCGCAAAAGGAGATATCCTTTTATTTCTCGATGCTGATGTCCGCCTTCAGGAGGATAGCCTAAAGCGATTGATCCAAAGCTACTTTGAAAAAGAAGAGCCCCTATCGGTCCTACCCTATCACAAGATGGAAGAGACCTATGAGCAATTTTCCTTATTTTTTAATCTAACCCAAGTCAGTGCCAACGGACTGGCCATGGCCAAGGGACAAAAAATTGGCCTTTATGGGCCGGTCATCCTTTTAAGTGCCAGGGATTATGGCCTTATTGGTGGCCATGAGAGTGTTAAAGATCAAGTGATTGAAGATGTCGCCCTAGGCCTTCAAATGAAAGAGAAGGGTCTATCCTATCGGCTTTTTATGGGGGATATGGGCCTTTCTTACCGGATGTATGCCGGGGGTTTTTCTGATTTATACCACGGTTGGCTTAAAAATTATGGGTCGGGGGCCTTTGTAACACCCCCTCTTCGTTTGGGCATGGTATTTTTATGGCTAACGGCGGTGACCTCAGTCCCCCTTCATTTGTTTAAGGTGCTTTTGGCAGGCGATTTTTTTTATGGCTTGGTATTTTCCTTGTTTTATCTGGTCTGGGTGATTGAATTATACAGAATTTGCCAAAAAGTTGGGAATTTCCATTTTTTAAATATTTTATTTTATCCCCTTGCCTTGACCTTATTTATGATCGTATTTTTTAGCTCGGCTATTAAACGCCTGTTTCACCTTAAGACCTCATGGAAAGGACGAAAGGTTTAGAAAGGACACATAATGCAAATTATATTCATCCCTAGGCTAGCAGCAATTGCCTTAGCCTTTGTACTTTGGGGCATTTTTCAAACCGGCGCAGCCTTGTTAAGCTTAAAGATACCCGCAAAATATCTTTCGCCGGACTCTTTTTATTTTAGGCAACATTCTTGGGAGCAGGGGGGTAAATTTTACGAGAAAGTATTTTTGGTCAAGCGGTGGAAAAAGTTTTTACCTGATGGTGGAGCTGTTTTAGGTGGTAAATATGCCAAGAAAAATTTGGTTGATTTTTCAACCGATAATTTAAATCAATTTCTAATTGAGTCCTGCCGGGCGGAAATAACCCATATCATGGCTATTTTCCCTTTTTGGGTCTTTGGCTTCTTTGCCTCGCCCCGAGTGGTGGCGATCATGTTTGTGTATGCCTTGCTAGCCAATATCCCCTGCGTTATTGTCCAACGTTATAATCGGCCCCGGATTCAAAAACTATTAAAAATCCAAGCAAAACGAAATAAAAAGTCTTAAATAACCTTTAAAATGAGCATTTAAGGCAATTGAGGGTAAGTATAAATAATAGTGTTAATAAAAAGTTAGTAAAAG
>CAZJGM010000079.1:0-7702 GCA_964545675.1 uncultured Lachnospiraceae bacterium
CATCGATATCCTCTGACGGGCTAACTTTTAAGATGTCAACTCGGTCGCTGACCTTCTCTCCCGCCTCAATCTGACTGGTTTTTAGGGCCAAATCTTTAAGCGACCCCTGATTTTGATAAATGACAATGATTTCATCTGTAATCCTAGATTCCAAGGGCTCAATGGCCTCAAAACTTTGAATAACCACTCCTTGATTGGCTGCTAATGTCCCAAAAGGAAAAACTGCAAAGCCGAAAACGATTACCAAAAGAAAAATAATCCACTTCTTTAACTTCATGACCTACCTACTTTCTAACCATATTATCCTAATTATAAATGGTTCTAAGATAAAAAACAATCCCTAAGATTAGGATCTCGGGGATTATTTTTTTTCTTATCTATATTTTTTTATAAAGGCCTAGCTTTCTTGCCATGGAGCCCCACTGTTAACTGGTAGAATTTGAATTTTTATCCCTTCTAAACGGTAGCTAAGACCCTCCGTCCCGGCAACCTCACCATTTTTAACCCAATCCATCCAACCGATATTCTGGGCATGGACTTGGTAGTAAAGGTCAAAAAGATCAGCATCTTTGCCGGTCAATTCAATTTGAATGGCTTCTAAACGGAGGCCTCTCCCTTGTGTCCCACTAGGTACACCACCAGGCACGTAATCTTGCCAGCCGATATTTTCGACATGGCTTTTATACTTAAGGCCGATATCATAGTCGATCGAATTAGCCTTGATTTCAATCGCCTCTAGGCGCAAGGCCTCACCCTCGGTCCCACTTAAGTCACCGTTATGCACATCATCTTGCCAGCCCTGATTCTGGACATGGGTCCGATACGTAAGGTCTGGCTTGACCACTCGGGCCAAGGCGGCATCGACTTGGATCAGGCCATGGCCATAATAATCATCCCGGCCTTGGCCACTTAAATCAATGGCGGTTTCTTTTAGGATATTTTCGACCTCCAGTGGTGAGAGACTGGGGTCGGCGGCTAGTAAAACAGCCGCAGCACCGGCCACAATCGGCCCGGAAAAGGATGTCCCCGATTGGCGAATATAGCCATTGTCCTTACTAAGGGTTAGGACTTCAACGCCGGGGGCACAAAGATCAACCTTGTCATTGTACTGGGAAAAATCGGCAATCATATTATTTTGATCGGTGGACCCAACCGAGATCACACCGTCATAGGCCGAGGGAATGGCCGTTAGGCCGGCCATTGGTCCATCGCCTTCATTTCCCGATGAGCTGACAAGGATTTTACCGGCCTTGGCCGCATAGTCAACCGCCATTTCTAGAATTGATGAATCGCGATATAAGCCAAAGCTCATATTGATCACTCTTACCTCGGGCCGACTGGCTGCATGGTAAAGGGATGCACAGATATAGCCGAGGTTGACATCAAGATCATCCTCACTTTTACCACCACAGCGGTAGGGGGCAATTTTAATATCGGCTAGGCCGGTTACACCGGCCATGCCAATCTCATTGTTAGCCGTCGCCGCAATACAGCCAATGACCGAAGTCCCATGACCAAGAATATCGGTCGTTTCCGTTTTATCATCGACGAAATCATAACCGTCAACCGTTCGACCAGCAATATCCGGATGGTCAAGATTGAGCCCGGTATCGAGGACGGCCACCACCACCGTCTCATCATTATTGACCTGGTCCCAGGTCTTGTCAGCACCAATTCTCTCAAATTGCCAAGCCTCCTCTAAGAGTGGATCGTTGGGCAGGGCCGAAAGCTCCAGATAAGAATTTCGTTCGGCCGCCAAGACATAGGGATTTTTTAAGAGGTCGGCCACTAAGGCATCGATCTGATTGGGATCACTCGCTTTAATGATATCAACTTGGTCGGTTAATGCTTCTCCTCCTTCAATTTGACCCTTTGTTAGCATTAAGTCTTTGATTGAGCCACCCTTTTGATAGATGATGACAATCTCATCGTCAACCTTGCCGTCACGAGCCATTTCTTTAAGCATGCTATAATTTTGAACCACCACGCTTTGATTGCCTGCTAATGCCCCAAACGGAAAAACTGCAAAGCCGAAAACGATTAGCAAGAGAAAAATAATCCACTTCTTTAACTTCATGACCTACCTACTTTCTAACCATATTACACTAATTATAAATGGTTCTAAGATAAAAAACAATCCCTAAGATTTCACTCTTGGGGATTGTTTTATCTTTATTTTTTAACAAAAGGCTCAGCCACTTCTCCCGGGGCCTCACCACCCTTTAAAACTAGGTCGATTTTTATTCCTTCCAGCCGGTAGCCAAGACCTTCTGTTCCGGCCGGGTCACCATTTTTCCCCCAATCCAGCCAACCAATATTCTGGGCGTGGACCTGGTAGTAAAGATCAAAAAGCTCAGCATCCTTGCCGGTTAGTTCAATTTTGATGGCTTCTAAGCGCAGGCCTTTCCCTTGTGTCCCACTAAGTGCCCCACCAGGCACGTAATCTTGCCAGCCGATATTTTCGACATGGGTTTTATACTTAAGGCCGATATCGTAGTCGATCGAATTAGCCTTGATTTCAATTGCCTCTAGGCGCAGGGACTGACCTTGAGTCCCGCTAATTTCACCATTTTGCATAAAGTCTTGCCAGCCGACATTTTGGACATGGGTCCGGTAGCTAAGGAGGGCCATCGGATCTTTGATATCATAGTTAATCAGAGACTTTTGAGCCTGATTATTATCGCTATCTTTGATGACCACCCTAAAGGTGTAAATGCCTGGTTGACTAGGAGTAAAAGAAGCCGTGTCCTTGTCGCTAAAATCTTGAATGCTATGGCTTTCACCATTTAATTCATAAGAAAAAGCGTAATCATAATTACCAGTCCCACCATCAGCACTGGCTTTTAATTCAATTTCAGTGCCAATTTTTTGGCCCGGTAATTTATCGGCCGCAAAGGATAAAACCCTTAAAAGCTCTGTCGGATTTACTTGAGCCAGGGCAGCATCCAGCTGAATAAGGCCATGGCCATAATAATCATCGCGGCCTTTTTTCCCTAAGTCAAGGGCCGTTTCCTTTAATAGGGTTTCAACCTCCAGTGGTGAAAGGCTGGGATCAGCGGCCAGTAAAACGGCGGCAGCACCAGCGACGATCGGACTGGAAAAAGAAGTTCCCGATGGTGAAATATAGTCATTATCCTTGCCCAAGGTTAGGGTTTTAACGCCGGGGGCACAAAGATCAACCTTGTCATTGTACTGAGAAAATTTAGCGATGATATTATTTTGATCGATTGCTCCAACCGAAATGACACCGTCATAGGCCGAGGGAACGCCCGCCTGGCCAGCCTCTTCTTTATCTCCTTCATTTCCCGATGAGGCGACAAGGATCTTGCCGACCTTGACCGCATAGTTGACTGCTGTCTTAAGGATCATTGATTCTTCATATTCAACAAAGCTCATATTGATCACCTTAACCTCGGGACGATTGGCCGCATGGTAAAGGGCGGCACAAACATAGCCTAAATTAGCTTCAGCGTCATCCTCCGTTTCCCCACCAACTCGGTAGGGGGCAATTTTAATATTGGCCAGACCAGCCACACCAGCGGTCCCAATCCCATTATTAGCAACAGCAGCAATGCAGCCAGCAACTGATGTTCCATGGCCGAGGACATCGATCACGTCACTTTCGTCTTCAACGTAATCAAAGCCAGCAAGGGTATTTCCGACGATATCGGGATGGTCTATATTGAGCCCGCTGTCTAAGACCGCAACCCCCACCGTCTCGTCATTCTTAACCTGGTCCCAAGTCTTGTCAGCCCCAATTCTCTCAAATTGCCAGGCCTCACCTAAGAGTGGATCATTGGGTAGGGCTGAGAACTTGAGGCGAGAATTTCGCTCAGCAGCCAAGACATTGGGGTTTTTTAAAAGATCAGCCACCATGGCATCAACTTGATTTGGATCACTGACCTTAATAATATCAACCTGGTCATTTAAGACTTGCCCGCCTTGGATCTGACTGCTTGTCAAGGCTAGGTCTTTAACTGATCCATTATTTTGATAGATGATCACAATCTCATCCTCAACTTGGCCGCCACGGTCCATTTCTTTTAGCTGATGATAACTTTCAATGACACTGGGCCTTACCTTGGCCAAGGCATGGTCGAGTTGGATCAACCCATGGCCATAGTAATCATCCCGCCCTTGCCCACTAAAATCAAGGGCCGTCTCTTTTAAGATGTTTTCCACCTCTAACGGTGTCAACGTTGGGTCGGCAGCTAATAAAACAGCACAGGCTCCAGCCGTAATTGGTGAGGCAAAAGAGGTTCCTGACGTTGTATTATAGCCGCCCTTAAAATGTGTCGTATAAATATCGTGTCCCGGGGCACAAAGATCAACCATGGGATTAAATTGGGAAAAAGAAGCTTTTTCATTGTGAATATCGGTCGCCGCCACCGAGATGACATTATTATAGGAAGCGGGAAAGGCGAATTCTCCGCCATAGGTCGGATGATCGCCTTCATTGCCAGCGGCAGCCACTAAAACCTTGCCCATGGCTGCGGCATGGTTAACAGCGGCCCGTACAGCTGGGGATGCCCCATAGCCGCCAAAGCTCATATTAATAACCTGAATATCCGGTCGATTGGCAGCCTGGTAAATGGCAGCACAGATATAGCCAACGTTTAAAGAAGGATCATCTTCAGAGAAACCACCAATCCGGTAGGGGGCGATTTTTATATTGGCCGCTCCGGCAACCCCAGCCATGCCAATCCCATTATTAGCGATGGCACTAATGCAACCACTGACATTGGTCCCATGGCCACTGACATCACTGACATCTATGCTATCATCGACAAAATCATAGCCCTCTACCGTCCTTCCGACCAGATCAGGATGGTCGGTATTAAGACCGGTATCGATCACCGCCACAACAACCGGGTCTTGATTATCAATGGTATCCCAGGTTTTGTCGGTGCCAATGCGTTCAAACTGCCAAGCTAAATCAAGCTTGGGATCATTTGGCATGGCAAAAGTTTGCATGGTCGAATTTTTTTCCGCCACCAAGACATTAGGATTCTTTGACAACTCTAAAATGAGCCTATCAATATCTTCTGAAGCACTGACCTTTAGAAGATCAACCTGATCGCTTAATTTATCCCCGGCCTCAATCTGATTGGTCCTTAAGGTCAGATCTTTAACCGAGCCCTCATTTTGATAAATAATAATGATCTCATCATCAACTTTAGTATCCCCATCTAAGGAGGCTAAACCGTCAAAACTTTGTATGACCACTCCTTGATTGGCCGCTAGTACGGCAAATGGAAAAACCGAAAAGATTAAAAGCATTGCCAGCAGAAATATAAACCGCTTCTTTATTTTCATACACATACCTTCTTTCTGAATTTACTAACTTAAATTCACTCTTTTAATTATAAGGTTTTCTCATTAAAAAGACAATCCAAAAGATGGCCATCTTTTGGATTGTCTTTTTCTTCTAATCCGAGTTCTTATTTAATGTTTACATAACGTCACGAATCACATCATACCTAGCATTATCACTGGGGATAAAGCCATTGACCGGAGAATCAATCGCTTTTGGCGTTTTATAGGTAACAAAGGATTCTTGCAATTTCTCAGCCAAGGCCTTGGGAAACTTGGCATTAATGGCTATGGCATCTTTGGGAATATCAGGTGTTTTTGCAAGGATCTTAAAGATACTCATATTAACACCCTCTTTTTCAGCTGTTTCCATCGCCTCGTTATAAGTCGCACCAGCATCAACTTCACCTGATAAAACGGCTTTAATAACCGCATCATGACTTCCTAAGAAAACACTTTGGCTAAAGAGATGGTCGGGATTAAGGCCTTCTTTGCGCAGGGCATAACGAGCGTAAAGGTAACCAGAAGCACTTGATTCATCCACATAAGCAAATTTTTTATTTTTCAATTCATTCAAACTATTAATACCACTATTGTCTTTGGTAATTACAAAACCATTATAGGATACTTTTCCATTAACAATTGGTGAGACTAAGGGTCTGGCTCCAACATTTTTATGGGCATTAACATAGGCAAAGGGTGAAAACCAAGCGACATCAATAATGCCTTCGCGCATACCATCACTAAGGGCATCATAATCTTTGACAATCATGGTTCGTACTTTGTAACCAATATTGGCAAAAACATCCTTTAAAATTGGAATATACATGGTTTTAATATTCTCGGGAGAGGTAAAGGGATTTACCCCGAAAATAATCTCATTACTCGCTTTATTTTTAGCCGTTAATTTCTGAACATTGGTTGCCATTTCTGAGAGTTTTGCACAATAACTCATCAGTTCATTATTTTTTTCTGTTTGTGCAATAACAGTATGGGTAGTTTCATCAGTAACCCGATTGGTTCCTTCAACGGCTTGAGCCACCTGGGAAACAGCATCTTGAATTTCATGGGAAGCCCCAACCTGGAAAGTTGAAATATCTTTAATATCATTGATGGCCCCATTAAGGCTAACGAGGACATCCTGAATCTCTGCAATCACTTGGGTCGATTCACTAGCAACTTCTTCAATTTCATCAGTATAACGAACGCACTGATCAATTGCTGTATTCGACTTATCAACCCCTTCTAAGATCTGCTCAACAATCTGCTCAATTTCCCTTACAAAGCGATTGGTGTTTTGCGAAAGCCGTTTAATCTCATCAGCAACAACTGAAAATCCCTTGCCAGCGGCCCCTGCTCGAGCGGCTTCAATACTGGCATTTAAGGCCAACAAGTTAGTGCTTCGGGAAATTTCATTGATCGAGTCAACGAAATTATTAATATTCCGAGAGGATTCCCCTAGTTCTGCATTGGTATCTGAAGCCAGTGTAATCCCCTTGATTAGATCCCGAAGAAGACTTGAAATACTACTAATCGTTGTCTTATTATTATTAAGCATTTCAATTGATTGGCCCGAGCTTTCTTCAATTTTAATAATATTATCTTCAAGATCATCGGAAACACGGGCAAATTCAATAATTTCAGCATTAATTTCTTGGGTACTGGCAGCATTTTTCTCGCTAAGGGCAGCAATTTTATCGACTTGTTTAACAATTTCATCAAAAATTACGGCATTTTCTTCGGAATGACAGCCAAGCTTCTTAATATCAAAATCCATCGTTTCTAAAAGTGCAAAAAGCTCACCATTGACATCATCTTGGTCTTCATCAAATTCTTCCTCTTGGTCAGTTAAAATCTCTAAAATATTCTCTAGCGTAACTTGACTATCTTTTAAAATGGTATAGGAGGCATTGGTGTTTACTTCAACCGAGGCTAAATTGTTTTTAAATTCTTCTGAGATATTTGCTAACTCATTGATCTCCTGCTGAACGTTTGCATTTTGACTGTCGACTTGTTCCTTAAGCTGATCAGGGCCATCGGTTGGTCTTGTTATCGTCCCGATCAGGTTTTCATTCTCTTCAAGCTGCGACTGGATGCTTCTAATCTCAGATTCTAAGTCGTGATGGAGTCCCCTTGCTTGATCGGTCATCTCTTGCTTATCTGATTGAATTTTATTAACTTTTAAATCGAGTTCTTTGCAAACTTCAAGCAGTTGATCAGCTAATTCTTGCTGGTTTTTTTGCTTTTTTAAAGCTGCTGCCTCAATTAGATTAAAGCCGATGGAAAAAAGAATAAGGCCTGTTAAAAAACTGGCGACTAAAATCATTGGGCTATTGGGATTTAAAAAATATAATCCTAGATGAACCAAGGTAAATGCGATCATTGACAA
>CAZJGM010000080.1:0-7301 GCA_964545675.1 uncultured Lachnospiraceae bacterium
CGATCAGCTTTATCATTATAGGGTGTTTCTTTGGTCTTGTCAATCTCTTTTTCAAACAAATCAAATTTCTTTTTGACTATGACTTGGTCAACGAGACAACTTCTTAAGTATAGGTTCTTTTGATCAAAGTGTCAAGGGTTTTTTAACTTTTTTATAAACTATTTGTAACTACTCCCTGATTTCATAACTCTCTTTCTTTTTATCCAATTTTTCTTCCTTATAATGAGCAAAACATAAGCAGAGCAAAACATAAGCAAAATAAAATGAAGAAAGAGAAAAACAAAGATAAGGCACTTCCCTTTCTGTTTGGTCTAATCAAAATTAATCATTTTCCAAGCTCCGCCCTAGCTTATTGTCCAGCAGCTTATTATTAAAGCTTTTGTTTATTCTCTCGTCATAAGGGTAATTATATATCAATACACAATAACAAATCATCTTTTATATCCTCGCAACTGAAGATAAAAAATGGTGGCTTGATTTAATACACAATAACCGATCATTTTTTTATTTATTGGCAAATAAAAAGCAGACGATTAATCGTCTGCTCAATGTTCTTAATTAAGTGTCCCGCAACATCCTATCCTCCCGGGTAGTTACCCACCAGGTACTTTCAGCGCTGGAAGACTTTACTACTGTGTTCGGTATGGGAACAGGTGTAACCCTCCCGCTATCGCCACGAGACTACTTTAGTATACCTCTTTAAACTTTTTTGTCAAGTCTTTTTAATTTATTTATTGATACTATTTTGTTATATTGAGAAAACATTTGGAAAATATTCAGACCTTTGGCGTTCTTTTTTCCTTTTTTTTATGATATACTATTACAATAATTAGATAAATAAATTTCGTAAAGTTGAGAGGCTAATATGATTAAGGTAAAGGATTTCTTTTCTTTTTTATATACCCAAAGTAGAGATTCCAATATTGTGAATTTATCCGCTCAAATGTCTTATCGTATTTTAACCGCTTTTATACCGCTACTAATGCTTTTTTTTAATTTTACCAAGTGGTTTTCCCGAAACTTAGACACCGCCTTTCTTGGCGAATTTGAATGGATTATTCCTAATTCAATTCTTGAGTATTTAGACATTGCCAAGAGACAATCGGCTGATATTTCCTTTTCGGCAAGCTCTAACATCGTCATCAGTTTTGTTGCTTTATACATCTCTGTTTCAGCCATGCATGCTTTGGTCGTTAGCTTAAACCGTATTTTCGAACGGCGTGACCAGCGTCAAGGAATTACTTTATGGCTTCAAGCCATTGTCTATTTGATCTTATTTTTAATTATTTTATTATTAATATTCTTTATTTATATTGTTGGTGAATATTTGTTAAGTTTTATCTTTAACTGCTTTCAACTATCTGAAAGCTTGTCTTATTTTCTTGGTATCTTTTCCTTTATTTACCTTCTGGTCGTAGCAAGCATCATTTTTACCCTGATTTATATGTTTGCCCCCAAAAAACCACTTACCCTAGCAGCGTCACTTCCAGGTGGGATCTTTGTTAGTTTTTGCTGGGTCCTTATTTTTATTGTTTATTGGTTCTTTGTATCAGCAAACCTTGATTTTTCAAACTTTTTCTTTCAAATTCAAGGTCCTTTTTCATTATTGATTAGTGTTTATTTGATTGCCTTTACCCTCAATTTAGGAGCTGTTGTTAATCTCTATTCATTTAAGTTTTTTAAGCGGAAGGCGGGTTTTCATGGTCGAGAAAGTACTTAACACCAAAGTCGCTCAAGTTGGTCTCTTTTTAAAAGATGACTTTGATAAAACTGATTTTTTCGGAATCTGTAGTCAGATGTCCTTTTATTTGATTTTGGCTTTTTTCCCCTTGCTTGTTTTCTTGATTTCCTTTGTCGGTCGCTTTATCGCCACTTTTGAAAGCTTGCTTGACAGTTTGTTAAAAGAATTTTTACCCAGCCTCTCTTATGATTATGTGGCAAGCTTGCTCAATCATTTAACCCATAATGGCTCTGGGTCTCAATATTTTTTAATTCTGATCTCTTTCTTTTTTGCAACCATTGCCGCACGCGCTATTATGATCGGTATTAACCAAACCTATGGACAAGAAGAGACCCGGACTTACCTTAAGATATGGGGCTTATCCCTTCTTTTTACCTTTCTCTTAGCCATTGGAATCATCATTATTATTGTCGCTTCTTTTGTCAGCGTCGATATCGGTGTCTCTCTTTTAAGCCTTATTGGCTTAAGTGACAAGGCCACTGATATTATCCAGATTTTTACTATTTTGTTTTCTTGGATTATTTCGACGCTTGTCTTTAATTTTATTTATACCAAAGCACCGGTTGATCGTCTTAAGTTTATGGCCGGCTTACCTGGTTCACTTTTTGCTTTTTTAGGCTTAACCATCGCCTTTCGTATTTTTGCTTTTTTTATTAACAACTCCAGTAAATACACCACCCTTTATGGCAGTCTTGGTGGCCTCTTCGCCTTGCTTATCGCCCTTTATTTTATCTCTGTTATTATTAATTTAGGCGGAAAAGTTAATCTCTACTGGGCTCTTTACCGGTCTGGCCAATTACAACAAAAAATTTTTAGAGAAGACTCCATTTAACTATAAAATTATTTATTTTTTATCAAAAACACTTGTTTTTAAAGTTTATTATTGTGAAAGGATTTAATGCTATGAAAAACAAAAAATTATCAAATCAAAAACATTTCAAGAGTTATACCTATTTTGGCGGCCACCCAAATGATCAGCAATCTCGCTTTAGGGTTTGGGCCCCCCACGCTCTGGCTGTTTCTCTTGTTGGTGATTTTAACGAGTGGCAGCTCGACGCTAATCCAATGACTCTCCTTACTGATGGGATTTGGGAAAGCTCTGTTGACCGACTTCCGCCTGGGGGTCTTTATAAATATGCCATCACTCAAGCTGATGGGAGCCTTGCCTACAAAGCTGACCCTTATGCTTTTTATAGTGAAGTCAAACCCAAAACAGCTTCAGCCTTCTGGGCCCTTGATGATTATGAGTGGGGCGACGACAAATATTGCGCCAATCGCATGACCAAAAACCCTCTACAATCACCAATGAATATCTATGAGCTCCATCTTGGCAGTTGGAAGAGGCATACACCAGAGAATTATTTAAGCTATCGTGAATTGGCCGATACCTTAATTCCTTATCTGCTCGAGATGAACTATAGCCATGTCGAATTGATGGGGATTATGGAACATCCTTTTGACGGGTCCTTAGGCTGTGAGGTCAGTGGCTTCTATGCTGCCACTAGCCGTTACGGTACGCCAGCCGATTTTATGTATCTGATCGATTCTTGCCACCAAAATGGCTTAGCCGTCATTCTCAACTGGGTACCTAGTCATTTTTGTAAGGATGCCCATGGTCTTTATCGCTTTGATGGTAGCCACCTCTATGAAACCGCTGAACATCCAGAATGGGAAACGGCTTTTGATTATAAAAAGCCTGAAGTCCGTAACTTTTTAATTTCCAATGCCTATTTCTGGTTTGATGTCTTCCACATTGATGGCCTTAAGATCGGTGGTGTGACTGGTATAATCGGCTCAAAGCCTAGTCTCGACGAAAATCCAAGCCCTGAACGACCAGAGGCCCTAGCCTTTTTACAAGACCTTAATGCCATTATTTTAAGGGATTTCCCCTTTGCCATTATGGCCGCTAGCGACACAAGTGCCATCCCCATGGTCACTTGGCCAATTAATAAAAATGGCTTAGGCTTTAATTTAAAATGGGACCTAGACTGGACGCACAATACCCTTGGTTATCTGAGCATTGATCCTAATTTTAGGCATCAATTCCATAAGCTCTTAACGCTTTCCATGACTGAAGCCTTTAAGGAAAATGTTATTCTCCCCCTTCCTCACAATGAAGTGGTTCCTGGTAAAAAAAGTATCCTTAGCAAGCTTTTTGGCGACTATGATGTAAAATTTGAACAATTTCGTCTCCTTTATGGTTATATGATGACCCATCCGGGTAAGAAGCTATCATTCATGGGAAATGAATTTGCACCATTTGCTGAATGGCAGGTGGATGAAGGCCTCGAATGGTTTATGCTCGAATTCGAAAAACACCGTGAAAGTCACCATTACATTAGTGATTTAAATAAATTCTATCGTCGGGAGAAAGCTCTATGGATCAAGGACCACGACCATGAAGGCTTTAAATGGCTCGATGCTAATAACCACGAGGAAAGCTTGCTTATTTTTTCAAGGATGAGCGATGATCCTAATGACCATTTAATTGTCGTTATCAACTTCTTGCCCATGGATTACGACGAATACCGCATTGGTGTCCCCCTTGAGGGTACTTATCGACTAGCCTTTAATTCAGACCAACTTGAATACGGTGGCTATGGAAAAAAAGTTAAAAAAACCATGAAAAGTAAAATTGACCCTTGTCACAATGAGGGCCAATCGATTGGGGTTACGATCCCAGCTTCTTCGATGATGATTTTTAAACGGATCAAACCACGCAAACGAACTTAAGAAAATAAACAATTAGGATAAAGAAAGGACATTTTATGAAAACAACTCATAACCGGAAAGAAATTGAGGCCTTTAAAGCCGACTTTCAAAGTAAGATAGAAGAGGTCTCCGGCCATATTATCTCAGAATCATCACCCATTGACCAATACGAGGCCCTTTCAGAATTGGTCATGGATAATATTGCTCCCATGTGGGCCAAAAAAAATGCCCAACACGACCAAGACCAAAAAAAACAAGTTCATCTTTTTTCAATTGAGTTTTTAATTGGAAAACTTTTAAAATCGTTTGTCAATTCCCTTGAATTAGACGAGATTGTTGAAATAGCCATGGCCGAATTAGATTTGGATTATCAGAAAATCCTTGAACAAGAGTCGGATCCTGGTTTAGGTAACGGCGGTTTAGGACGATTAATGGCCTGTTTCCTTGAATCTGGAGCAACCATGGGAATACCTCTTCATGGTAATGGTATCCGTTATAAGTATGGGCTTTTTTCCCAACGAATTATCGATGGCGAACAAGTCGAAGTTGCCGATAATTGGCTTAAAAATGGTTACCCCTTTGAATTACGACGATCAGAAGAATCGGTGATTATTAAGTATTACGGCAATATCCACCCCCAAAAAATAAGTGGGATGCTAACTTTCGTCCATGAAAACTACGAAGCCATCCGGGCCGTTCCCTACGATATTCCCATTAAAGGCTACCGCAATAATTCAATCAATACCCTGCGCCTTTGGAGTGCTGAACCTTTAGAAGATTTTGATCTGCCCCGTTTTAATCAAGGGCAATTTCTCGATGCGGTTCGTCATAAGTCAGAAGCCGAATCGATCAGCCAGATTCTCTATCCCGATGATACTGGATTTGGCGGCAAAGTCCTCCGTCTTAAACAAGAGTATTTCTTTGTCAGTGCTGGCCTTAAACAAATCGTCAATCGTTTTAAAAAACACAACAATCAATCCCTCGATGATTTCTCTGAAAAAACACGGATCCATATTAATGATACCCATCCGGCTCTTTGTGGGCCGGAGCTGATGCGGATCTTAATGGATGAAGAAGGTTTAAGCTGGAATGACGCTTGGAAAATCACCCATGATTCGCTTAGTTTTACCAATCATACGGTCTTACCGGAAGCTTTGGAGAAATGGTCGGTTTCTATGTTAAAAGACCTCCTTCCAAGGGTATACATGATTATAGAAGAAATCAATCGACGTTTTCTCGAGTCTTTAAAAAATGATCACCTTATTCCCGATGATCAAACTTGGAAATTATCAATTATTCGTGATGGTCAAGTCCACATGGCTAGCTTAGCCATTGTTTGTAGTCATTCCATCAATGGGGTTGCTGCTCTTCATAGTAAAATTCTAAGAGAAGAAACCTTTAACGATTATTATCAAATTTTCCCAGAACGCTTTGGCTCTGTTACTAATGGTGTCACCCCAAGACGTTTTTTAATTAACAGCAATCCGACCCTTAAGAATTTAATCAATGAATCAATTGGAACAAGCTGGCAATTAAATCTTGATGATCTTAAAAAACTCTTGCCTTATAAGGATGATCCTCGTTTTATTAAAGACTACCAAGAAATTAAAAAACATAATAAAATACAGCTGGCTAACCATATTCGTGAAAATAACGGGATCATTATTGACCCGAATTCTATTTTCGACATCCACGTTAAGCGGATCCACGAATACAAGCGACAACTACTCAATGCCTTGCATATTCTTCATCTTTACAATGAATTAAAGGCTAATAAAAACAATGCGATGCTACCACGGACCTTTATCTTTGCCGGAAAAGCCGCCCCAGGTTATTATTTTGCCAAAGAGATTATTAAATTAATCAACCAGATTGCCATTCTAGTCAATAATGACCCGGCTGTCAATGACCAACTTAAGGTTGTCTTTCTGGCCAATTTCAATGTGACATTAGGGGAAATGATCTATCCGGCCGCCGATGTCTCAGAACAAATCTCAACGGCTGGAAAAGAAGCTTCCGGAACCGGAAATATGAAGTTTATGATGAACGGGGCCATTACCCTGGGGACCATGGATGGGGCTAATGTCGAAATATTTGAGTCGGTCGGACCCGAAAACATGGTCACCTTTGGCCTGTCATCGGATCAGGTGGCAAGCTTTGAGAAATATGGTGGCTACCGGTCGATTGATATCTATGAAAAAGACCTGCGGATTCAACGGATCATGCAGCAATTGGTCGATGGTAGTTTAGGCCATGGAATCAACTTCCAAAGTATCTATGATTCCTTACTGCTCCATAATGATCGTTATTTTGTCCTCAAAGACTTTGACGATTACGCCCGCGCCCAGACCCGGATCAGTGAGATCTATGCCAACCCCAAACTCTGGTCACAAATATCCATCCATAATGTCGCTAAGTCCGGAATGTTTTCGAGTGATCGCTCGATTGCCGATTATCAGAGGAAGATTTGGAAAACGCTTTAACAACAAAGGAGGAACAAAATGAAGACTGAATGTGTTGCCATGTTACTGGCCGGAGGCCAAGGAAGCCGTCTTGGCTCCCTGACCTACAACAATGCCAAGCCGGCTGTTTATTTTGGTGGGAAATACCGAATCATCGATTTCCCCCTCAGCAATTGTATGAATTCCGACATCGATGTGGTCGGAATTCTAACCCAGTACCGGCCCTATATCCTTAATAATTATATCTCCGCCGGCTCGGCCTGGGCCCTCGATCGCCAAAGCGGCGGCGTCCGCATCCTGCCCCCTTATATGGGGCAAAAGGGCGGGCGCTGGTATGCTGGTACGGCCGATGCAATTCTGCAAAACATTGATTTTATCGATCGCTT
>CAZJGM010000081.1:0-7224 GCA_964545675.1 uncultured Lachnospiraceae bacterium
TCATTTCTAAAAAAAAAGTTTTTTTAACGATTGACTTTTATTAGCTGGTCTTCAATTTTCATCCTTTACTTTTTCAAATCCGCCGATAAGGCCTAAGCGTTTTTAATTGTCTCCCCCCTTTTTTCACGGTCTTTAAAAAAGACTATTTAATTCTTTTAATTTTTCGTTTACCCCTTCAAAATTTCCCCGTCTGGCTTCTAAGGCCAATTTAAAGGCCATGGTTTTTACACTTTCAACCCCAAAACAATCGGCTAATTCTTTAATCCGACTAGCCGCCGATTCAATTTTTTCAAATTGATTTTTTTTAACCCTTTGATTAAGAGCCATCACTGCCTCTGATAATTGATAAAGGCCACTCGAATCGAACTTTTTAAAATCACACGTCTTTTTCTTGCTTAATTCATACTCGCCCTTATCATTGATCACAATACCAATCTGGTCGAGATTAATTTCTAATTTTTTCTGGGTAATCGTTTTCTCAATGGCGTTGATTAGGACCTCGATCCTTATCGGCTTGGCGATAAAGTCATCCATCCCGGCTTGCAAAAACTTCTCTTGGTCTCCCTCAAGGACATGGGCCGTCACAGCAATAATGGCTACGTGCTCATTAAAGCTTCGGATCTGCTTGGTTGCTTCTATGCCATTCATTTCTGGCATCTGGATATCCATCAGAATCACATCATAGTGCTTATCCCTAACCATTTCCACAGCTTTTAGGCCATTATCAGCAATTTCTAGCTGATAACCATAGCTTGTGAGCATTTTTGAAATGACCATTTGATTAATCTTATCGTCTTCTATTAATAGAATTAAGTGATCAGCCTCAGGGCTATCGACTTGGCGGCTCTGATTCTCAAAGAGATTTTCCTTTGCCACTTCAAGGGGCAAGCTAAAAAAGAAGCGGCTTCCGATATCGACCATACTTTCAACCCATATTTGCCCACCCATTAAGGCAACTAATTGCTTGGTGATGGCTAAACCAAGGCCGGTTCCCTCGTGCTCTCTGGTAAAAGAGGCATCAGCTTGAATAAAGGACTCAAATATTTTTTCAATATTTTCACATTCAATGCCAATCCCATTGTCTTCAACGCAAAAGACCAAGGCCTCTTCGTTTTTTTCTGCCTGCCGTATTTTTTTAACCTTGACCCATACTTCCCCTTCTGGGGTAAATTTAATGGCATTGCTAATCAAATTAGTCAAAATCTGCTGAAGCTTTTGCCGGTCAACCATAATCATAATGGGTAAATCAGCTGAAAAGGAATAATTAATGTCAATATTTTTTTTCACGGCAAAGGGCATTTGGGCCTTAACAACCCGTTCGATAGTGGCTTTAATATCGGTTGATTTTTTTCGTAATTGCATTTTTCCAGCTTCCATTTTAGAAAAATTAAGGATATTATTAATGGTCCCCAAAAGAGCATTGGCACAAGTCTTCATAATGCTGAGATTTTCACGCTCTTCTTCATTTTTCAGTGACAGTTTAAGCAAATCGACCATCCCGACAATCCCATTAAGGGGAGTTCTGATTTCATGGCTCATATTGGCCAAAAACTCACTCTTAGCAAGGGCTGCTAATTCAGCTTTTTCTTTGGCTTCTTGCAAGTCTTTTTCAATTTGAATCTGCTCGCTAATATCACGAATGACCATCATCATCATTGGTTGGCCATCAAGGATATAGGCGTTACAGGCTAATTCAACCGGCAAAAATTGGCCATTTTTTTTCTTGATGGTGGTTTTAAAGCGAATTGCTTTAATATTCTTTGTTCCTTTTAAATAATGGATAATTTCATCGTTAAAGCCGATCAACCGCTTATCAATAGAAAAAAATTCATCGTATTCATAGCCGATCATTTTAGAAGCGGTCTGATTAACCTCAATTAAGTTTCCGGCCCTTTGATCATCCCCTACTTGCCAGATAAAGATGGCATCGGCTGACTCATTAAAAAGTTGTTTAAATTTATCAAGGCTATTTTTAACTGGCAGGGCTTCTGTTTCTTTAATATCGATAAAGGTTAGCATGGCGTTTTTCATGCCGAGTCCATTAAAACCAATCAGAAGGCCCTTAAAACTATAATTTTTCTGGTCACCTGCGATAGCTATTTTTTTAGTAAAATTAAGAAAAACCGATTGAGTGTCATCTCTAAAGACTTGGTCAAGGCCATCATTTATTTGGCTAATTTGACCGCTTTGACCGCCACTAGGATCTTTTTTATTTGTAGTCAAGTCTTGGCACTGGAAAATGTTACCATATTCCTGGCCCAGATAAGATTCTTTATCCCCCTTTAAAAAGGCTAATAAGGCCTCATTTAATTCAATAATTTTTCTATCCTCACCAATAATGAGAACTCCTAGGGGCATCTTATTGATAATCTGCCATAATTCATCAATTTTTATTTGTTCTCTTTTTCTTTTCATGACTTTTTACTACCCTCTTTAAAGCAAAATGGCAATTCCTACTTCTGCAACAGACTAAGTAAAATTTCTAGCCGCTCTTTTAGTTTTTCCTTGATTGAAAAAGCATAATTTTTTCGTCGCCATTTCAAAACAAGACCAAACATTATATCGAACATGGTTTCTGCTATTATTACTGAATCGATTTCTGAGTGGATACTTTTTTCGACCTTGGCTTGGTTAATCATCTGGACAATAAAGTTCTCACGTTTCTGATTAATTGCTTCTATTTTTTGCAAAAGGGCATCCTCATACCTTAAGGCCCCATACAATTGGGGAATTACTGTTATTTCTGGGTAATTTTGATAATATTCCCCGTAGGCATTAAAAAAATGACGCAGGCAATTAAGGGGTGATAAGGAACGTTGCTGACAGGTGTCGATGATGGCATCGTCAAATTGGGCAAAGTGATCGATTACCGCTAGTAAAATCTCATCTTTATTTTTAAAATGCCGAAATAGGGTCCCTTCGGAAACCCCTTCTTGGTCGGCAATTAATTTGGTCGATAAATTTTGAATGCCGACCTGATCGAGGACTTCAATGGTCGAAATAATAATCGTTTCTTTCCGGTGAATTAATTTTTTAAGCATAACATCTCCTCATTTATATAGGAGTAAGTGTTCACTCCTATTGTTAATATTATACCCATTCTTTGTTGTTTGTCAATCCCTTTCACCAATTTTTACCAATTCCTGCAACTTTATTCTTTTTTTTTCATTTGTAATCCTTGTCAAAAAATTTTACATCCTTTTACATTGCTAGTTATCTTTCTTTATTTACGCTTCTGTCATCTATGGCCTTATCTTTTTTATAAACCTGTCGATATAAGGATTAAGAGCTTTTATTTTTAAAACTTTAAACTTTTATTTTAAAAACTATTTAATAAAATCATGGAGGTGGATTTATGAAAATCGAAAGTTCAACCGTTACCCTGGCAAGCCAAGCTTCCTATAAAAAATTAATCAAAACTGAGGAAACCCTAAAAGTTTGGGGATCACCAAAGGGCTTAAAAAAAATCGATGGCCCCAGCAAAGATGCCATTGATTTATCCGACCAGGCCAAAAACCTCGTCTTTACTCCCCCGGTTAAAACTATCGAAGCCAGCAATTCTAGTCTTCCTAGCAAGAATGAACAGGAGCTAACCATCCTTCAACAGATGCTTGAAGCCTTAACCGGTAAGAAAATTAAATTTCCCCCAAAATTAAACCTTGATCTTGGTGGCCCCGATATCAGTCAGGCTATTCAAAGGGCCGTCGCTAATCGGGGGACACCATCAGGTTTTGACTACAGCAAAACCACCAGTCACTATGAGGCCGAAAGCATTGCTTTTGAGGCCCAGGCCTCCGTCACTACTGGAGACGGTCGGGCCATTAACATCGACATTCAATTAAAGATGAGCCGGGAATTCCTAGCCCAATCTTCCCTTAATATCAAGGTCGGCCAAGAACCAGTTCAACTGATTGATCCCTTGGTCATTAACTTTGATAGCCAGACGACATCCTTAACCGAGCGAAAATATCACTTTGATATCGATGCCGATGGCAGTCTCGATCAAATTTCCTTTGTCGGACCCGGCAGCGGCTTTTTAAGTCTCGACCTTAATAATGATGGAATCATCAACGATGGGAGCGAGCTCTTTGGCCCCCAAAGTGGCAATGGTTTTGCTGATCTGGCCAAGTACGATTTGGATGGCAATATGTGGATCGATGAAAATGATGCTATTTATGAAAAACTGCAAATTTGGTCGAAGGATGAGGCTGGCAATGATGTCTTAATGGCCTTAGGACAAAGAGGAATTGGTGCTATCTATCTGGGCAATGTCTCAACTCCTTTTGCCATTAATGGTTCAAACAACCAAAGCCATGGTCAATTGCAAGCCACCGGTATCTTTTTAAATGAAGATGGGACTGGCGGGACCGTCCAGCATTTGGATTTGACGGTTTAAAAAAACCATTGGAAGCATGCTTCCAATGGTTTTTTTAAACCGTTTTTTATCAAACAAATCCTAGAAAAATGTTAGGATATCGGCATTTGCTTTTCTTTTTGGCATGGTCATCTCTTTAGACCCATAACCCAGGGCAATAACAGCGACAATTGTCTCATCATCACTGATTTTTAAGAGCTGGCGGATTTTATTGGCATCACGAATACCCATAATTAAGCTATCCAGTCCTAGTTCCTTGGCCTTTAAGACCAAGCTTTGATTATGAAGGCCTAGATCATAAAAGCCCCAGCCATTTCCAATTTCATTAACCGCTTGGCCCTCGGGCGTAAAACCGGCGACATCTTTAACAAAGGTGCTAACAATTAAGGCCGGTGCATCCTTTGTGTTTTTGGCATTAAAGGGGGGTAAAGCGACCTCTTTAAATTGCTCTAGCAGATCGTCTGATAAAATACAATAATACCGAGCAGTCTGGGAATTTTTCCAAGACGGCGACAGAATCGCTGCATCGATTATCTCTTTAATCGTTTTTTGATCGACTTTCTTAGTCGGATCATAGTCTCTCATACTTCTTCTTGCTTTAATTACCTTTTGAAATTCCATTTTAACCTACCTTTCCTTACTTATTATAGGTACCCTTTTTTTCTAAATTCTAGCAAAAACCTTTACTCTCTTAATCAAAAGAGGTATTATTTTAGTAAATCTATTGAAAAGGAGCTACTATGAAGAGGATTGCAATTTTTTTAGGCTTAACGTTTTCATTATCGTGGACCCTGGCCTTTATCTTAATGGCCAATGGCGGTCTAGCAAACCCTTACTGGATTATTGCTTTATCGGCAATGATGCTTATTCCCGCTCTTTCGGTTGTGGCCACCCGGCTAATCACCAAAGAAGGCTTTAAAAATTTTGGCCTTAAACCACATCTTAAAGGAAATATCCTTATCTATCTGATCGCTTGGTTCGGACCAGCCCTATTAATCCTTCTTGGGGCTCTTGTTTATTTTCTAATCTTTCCAAATTATTTTGATCCAGGCATGAGTCAAATTGCTCAAGTCTATGAGGCTCAAGGGCTGGCCCTTGTCGAAGGTTCCCTGACCAGTATTTTTATCATCCAGTTTGTGATGGGCCTTTTTTTAAGCCCCCTCCTAAATATTATCACCTGCTCTGGTGAAGAAATCGGCTGGCGCGGTTATTTGCTCCCAAAATTGATGGACCACTATAGCCCTCGCCTTTCTATTGTCATCTCTGGTTTTATCTGGGGTCTCTGGCATGGTCCGATTATCGCTATGGGCTATAATTATGGCCTCGATTATCCCTTTTTTCCTTGGCTAGGTATTCTTGCCATGATCGTCTTTTCGATCTTTGTCGGTTCCTTTTTTTCCTACCTGACCATCCGCACCAAGAGTTTTTTGCCCGCCGCCATCGCCCATGGTTCGCTCAATGGTTTTGCCGGCATTTCCGTGTTTTTTACAAGCGGTAATCCTAGTCCCTTTATCGGACCTCTTCCGCTTGGCTTTGTTGGGGGGATTGGCTTTTTAATTGTCGGGGCTCTTTGTTTTGTCTTGGCTGGAAGAGAAACAGATCAAAAGAAACTTGTCTAAATAAAAAGCGGGGAAACTAAATGCTTTGCTTTAAAGGGTCTTATTAGGATTTATTTTTTATGAACAGTGCAGATTCAGTGCAGATTCATTACAATTTTTTTCTATACTCATTTCGACTCCTCTTGAATCTTTTTAATTTCTTTATCAAAATCAGAAACAATCTTTTGATGTTGATTAAACTCTTTGTATTCGCCAATTGCTTTTTGTTTAGCTGTATTCTGTGAAATATGGCCATGCCCTGTTAGAATTTCATAACGGTTGAATTTTAAGAATTCATCAACACTCGTCGCAAAATCCTGCATCGATAGCAGTGTTTCATCTTCAAGGAGCCTTTCCACATAATCAAAATAAGCTGAGACATTACGCTCCAAACTTTTGATTTCTTTTTCAGATAAATAATTTTTAGCAACCGTGACATCCAACTGCAAAATCCGACCATCTGGAGCATTTTTCCAAGTCATCAGTCCCATATGTTCTTTATCTTGGTCAGCACTTTCATAGATTATTTCAGCGGCTGTTTTGCCAGTGATGGCAAAATGAAATTTGTTTTGAACGGTAGCATAAAATTTTTTGGTAGTGTCCGAATTTTTATCATAGTCATAAGAAATTTCAGCAAACACATCGGTGATTTGCTGCCAAATCCTTCGCTCGCTTGCTCTAATAGAGCGAACCGTTTCCAATAACTCACGAAAATAATCTTTACCAAAGACGGTTTCACCTTGCTTCATCCGTTCGACATCAATTTTAAAGCCTTTTTGAATATACTCCTTTAAAACATCACTTGCCCAAATCCGAAATTTCGTGGCTTTTTGAGAATTAACACGATATCCCACTGAAATAATCGCATCGAGATTATAAAATTTTACGTCTTTTGTCTGCGTTTTCCCTTCAAGTGCTCCATGTTGAGTGGTTATTTCCAAAATGGAAACAACCACTTTTTCATCAAGTTCGCCAGACTGAAAAATATTCTTCAAATGCTTGCTAATCGCTGGAACTTTAACATCAAATAATTCTGCAATTGCTTTTTGAGTCGCCCAAATCGTTTCATCTTTCATCACAACTTCAATTTTTTGATCTGCTTCATAGAGTAAAAATTGTATCTCGTTCATTCTATTCCCCCTTCTAATTTTCTGCTAATTTATCCACTAATTGATAATTCGTCCCATATTTTCTGATCATATAATTTGTAAGCTTTTATATATAATTCTTTATAATTTTCCAATAATTGCC
>CAZJGM010000082.1:0-7161 GCA_964545675.1 uncultured Lachnospiraceae bacterium
GCGGCATTTTCAATAATTGTTCTTCCATCAGCCCGTGTTGCTGCTAACATAATATTAATGGTTGCTCCAACGCTAACGACATCAAGAAAAATATGGGCTCCCTTTAAATTAGGTGCATCAAGCTTGACCTGGCCATGCTCAATTAAAACACTGGCTCCAAGCGCCTCAAAGCCTTTAATATGTTGGTCAATGGGACGATCGCCAATATTGCATCCCCCTGGTAGGGGAACAATTGCTTTTTTATAACGGCCTAAAAGAGCCCCCATTAAATAATAGGATGCTCGCATCTGCCCGGTTTCTTCTTCATAATCTGACACATCATATTTTAAGACCTTATCGGTATTGATAATAATGGTCCCTTTTTCGCGGTATATTTCAGCTCCTAATTTTTCAAGTATATCAACCATTTTATTGACATCCTTGATATCCGGAACATTTTCAATCTTACTTGTACAGGCACAAAGTACAGCCGCCGGAATAATCCCCAAAACGGCATTTTTTGCCCCTGATATTGAGACTTCTCCACAAAGTGGATTGCCTCCTTCTATAATAAAAGCATCCATAAGTACTTTCCTTTCAGTTAAACATAAATATCTAATATCCAGTTGGTAATTATACCATAAACTAATGGATTATCAAGAAAACTCTCATTGTTCGTCAAATTATTTTTCATTCTTAATAAACTTAAAAGAAAGATGAATCTCTGTAAAATAATTTTTGATATGTTATAATATCCGACAAAAGGTCCTTCTTGTCTTGGCAAATATGAAAACATGTAGGCCACTAAGTTCAAGACCTTTAAATTTATGTTGATCGAGGTCTTTTATGAATCATTTTAAACTGCTCTTAAACCACGACGATTTGGGAACAACACCCCTTGAAAATATTTTTATCAACCATTATATGCCTTCTGCCCGGGGTGACTATGTCAAAGTCTACCTATACGGCTTAAAACGCTGTTATAATAATCACCTTGCCTCTGTTTCTAATAGTGATATCGCTAAGGATCTAGGCCTACTTGAGACCGATGTTAAAAGAGCCTGGGATTACTGGGCGGAAGAGGGCATTATTTCGATTGCCTACACTGGCACCAATGAAGCTTCGATTTCTTTTTTTAACATCGCCGGTACCTTTCTTTATAAAAATAAACCAATCGATGAGGAGGCTAAGAGTCGCAACCAGCAAAAACTGACTGATCTTGAAAAAAGAATCCAGCGGATGTTTGATACCATCCAGGACATGTATGAGAGTCGTACTGTTAGTAAGTCAGAACTTTTAATGTTTCGGCGTTGGTTGGAAGACTATCATTTTACCCCAGAAGCAATTATTTTACTGGTCGAATATTCCCTCAATATGATTAATAATAAAGACCAAACCTTTACTCCGGCTGGGGTAATGAATTATTTAGAGAAAGTTGCCACTGGTTTTTACAGTGCTGGTGTACGCAATCATATCGATACTGAAAACCATATTAAAGCGATGCGCCAACGCCGAAAGACTTATTACACGATCTTAAATTATTTAGGCATTAAGCGTAACCCCATGGTTTCAGAAATTAAACTGATTGATACCTGGTTTGATAATTACGGCTTTTCTCTAGAAATTATCACAGAGGCCCTCAAACGAAGCAACCAACCTAATCTTAAATATATCGACGGGATTTTAAAAAGTTGGCATACAAAAGGGCTTAAAACCCTAGACGCAATCGAAAAAGAAGCAAAAGTCGTCGCTAAAAAGAAAGAGATCACACCAACGATCTCTGATGCCAGAAAACAAGCCTATGTTGATTTAAATCCTGAATTTGCAACGGCTTTATGGGATGAATTGGAGATAAATGATGAAAATTAATAAAGAAGCCCACGCCCTCCTGTTAAGAAAGCAAAAATCTTATCAAAATAAGATCCGCTTTGAAAAAGAAAAACGCCTTCAAAACTATCCCCAACTGGCTGATTTAAACCATCAGATGAATGCCCTAGGTATCGCTCTTTTAAAAGCAAGTCATCTGGCCGATGACCAAGAAAAAAAGGCCATTCAAGCTAAGATGAATGCCCTTGAGGCTAAGATTGAGGCTTTTATTGCTACTAATCAAATCCAGATCCCGTCGCCTTATTTTTGTCCCCTCTGTCAAGACAGAGGCTATCGAGACGATAATATTTGTCAATGTTTAACCCTTTGTATGATGGAATCTAATTCCGTTGATACCGATTTTAAGCAAGCTGCCCTTAAGGAACGTTTTAGCTCCTATAACTTTGCTTTATACTCCCAAGAGCCGATTAGGCCCGATGGGCCTAGTCCCCGTAAAAATGCCCAAACCATTTATCAACTTGCCAAGCATTATTGCGATAATTACGAACGGATCAATGATCATCTTCTTTTTACCGGACCACCAGGAATTGGCAAGACCTTTACCTCCAATTGCATCACCAATGCCCTGATCCCAAAGGGCTTTAGCATTATCTATATTACGGCAGCTCACTTAATTGCGAATGTCCAAGATCAGATTTTCAGGGAGCAAAAAAGTCAAAAATCGGTCTTTAAACCCTTTTTCCAATGTGATCTTTTAATTATCGATGACTTAGGGGCCGAACTATTATCCCCTTATAGTCAAAAACAACTTTACGAGGTGATTGATGGCCGCCTCAATGCTAGTCAAAAAATGATTATCTCCACCAACCTATCGGTTTTAGATATTCAACAGACCTATGATGAGCGGCTTTCATCGCGAATTACTGGCAATTTTAAGGTTATTCCTTTTATTGGTGAGGATATTCGCTTGCTTAAAAAGAAAAGTCCTCTCCCCCCTGATTAAAGACCATATATTTTTTTTACCGCATCCGTATAGCCGCCTTGATTTTTATAGACAATCAGGGGTGGATCGATAATCAGCCCTGCTTTGCCCCCTTTTCGAGCGGCAATTAAAATCAGATTTGCTTGTTGGCCGACCTTTGTGTGGACAAATTGAACTTTCTTGGCCTCAATTTGATAGTCTCTAAGCAGGTGCAGAATGTCGGCAAGTCGCTGGGGCCGATGGACTAAATAAAGATAACCATGATCTTTGAGAGACCGCTTACTGGCTTTGATTAAATCCTCAAGTGAGCAGGTTAGCTCATGCCTTGAAAGGCTTCTGACTTGGTCTTTATTTTTTAAACCATCGGCAATTCCCAGATAGGGCGGGTTACTAAGGATAATATCGTAATAATTGCCTTTAAGGGTCAATTTATCTCTTAAATCGCCTTGAAAAATATGAATGTCTTTTTCTAAGCCATTGATCTTAATGCTTCGACGGGCCATCTCGACAAGGTCAGCCTGAATCTCCACCCCATCAATTTGGCAATTCTTTGACTTTCCATAAAAAAGCAAGGGCAAGATTCCCGACCCTGTTCCTAGATCTAGTATTTTTAACGCTTTCTTTGCATCTTTTGTTGCAAACCAAGATAAAAGCACAGCATCCATTCCAAAACAAAAATAGTCCGGATTCTGGATTATTTGCAAATTTTTTAAATCTAAATCATCTAAACGTTCATTTTTTTTTACTAAGTTATCCACAATTCCTCCTAGAATCCTCTGTTATTGGTCTTTTTAGGCCTTTTCCACAAGACTTATCCACATACTCCTAACATTTGTCTACACTTTGTGGATAAGTTTCTTGTTTTGCTCATTTTCCTCTCTCAAATCCAATTTTAAGACCATTCTTCTATTTCACTTTAATTTGATTACCTGTTGACTACTTTTGAAAAACTTATCAACAGTATTCACACTTTAGTTTTATTATTCCTTTCACGCTTTAATTTCCCCATGATGACAGGCTTTAAGACTAATTTTTTCATATTTTCACTTGTTAGTAAGTAGGATTTAGGCAAGGCTTATTTATTTTCCTTTTCTGTTAGCCATTTCTTTGTTATAATAGGTAGTTGAAAAGTGTCTTTTATCATAACACATTTTTCAATCATCTTTGATTAAAATTCAGTCAATCATGAAATATATGATATTAGGTGAAATAAGATGACTATAAATATAAATGATGAAACCATCCAGTCTGAAAAATTAGCCCTTATTTTAGAAAAAAAAGAGAATTTAAAAACAAAAATTGAATCCAGCGAAAAACGAATTGATGAAAAACTTGCTTCTCTTGTGGCTGATGGCTTTATCTCTAATGAAATAAATTTAGAAGCAGCCATGGAAAAAGTTAACGCTTCTTTAAAAGATCCTCATCAAGACGATATTTTTTCGAACATTGATTTATCCGATGACGATGCCCTTGATCAAGCCGTGCGCACAGCAAAACCGGCTTCCCGTTTGGCCTTTACTAGTGAGGATCCTTTTGATCCTTTCGAGCCACCACTTCCTTTAGATACTCATAAAGAAGACGATACAATCCCTGACGATACGATCCCTGACGATATAATTCCTGACGATATAATTCCTGACGATATAATTCCTGACGATGAGATTCCTACCATTTCAAAAGTTCTAGGCCGTTCCTTAGATTTTGATAAGGAAACAGTAGATCTTGATTTTGACCAAACACACTCACAAACAAAAGTGATTGATAAAATCGATAAAGCCAAGGAAACCACCCCTCCAGCAGCCCAGCAAACCGCTCCCATTACGCCCCCCTTGACCGAATCAAAGACCGAAGAAGCAGCCCCTAAAAGAAAAAAAGATCCAAAAAAGCCCAGCCCCAAAAAAACTGACCTTAATCGTGTGTATAAGGCAAAAGCGAAACCCCAAAGTAAAGATATGATCCTGCCTTCTTTTCTGTTTATTTTAGGCCTGATTAGCTGTGGTGTTTTCTTGGTCGGCTTTTCAGCAAATTTTAATTTTATCGATTATAGTGTTTTATTTATCTTGTTAACCTGCATGATTTTTACTATCGCCCTTCCTTACGCCGTTAGTTTGTTCTTTATGCTTTTAATCACGGTCGGTTATGGCATTTTGATCATTATTTCAACCTTGTACTTTAAAATTCCCTTTAGTGGCTATCAATTTGCTTGGCTACTTATCATTCCCTTAATCCTATTTGGTAATATCCTCTTGATTAAGCGAATTCGTGAGCTTTACCACTTTAAAAAAGACTTAGAGGCTCAAATCAACGCTTATGATGTGATGGACCAAACACTTGGTCTAACCACTGAAAAAGCCTATTATAAAGACCTTAAAGACGCCATGGATCGGGCTTCTGCCAATGAGATCATTCTGGTTGTCGAGATGATTTCAATTTCTCACCTTGACACCCTCCAAGCCATGAATGGGCCGAGAATTTGGGACGAGATTCTTTATAAAACTTTAAAAATTATTAAAAAACATTCTTATAGTACCCATTTGATTTATGTCTTAGAAGGAAATGTCTTTAGTATTATTATGGAAAACACCTCGATGAAAAACCAATTGATGATTAATCAAAGTATTCGTAATGATTTTGAGGCCTTAATTGCTGAGTTTGAGATGATCGACGTTCCAGTCAGTCTAAAAATTGCGTCCATTCCTTATTCAAGAGAAATTTCTAATCCCTTTGATTATCGGGCCTTAGGTTTTAAACATTTAGACCATTAAAAAAAACGCCAAATTGGCGTTTTTTTTAATGGTTTTTTTTAGGGATAAGTAATATAGGCTTCTAAATTCTGGCGGCCAAATTGAATGCACTCATTATAAGTGTCCATATAAATATCAATGATCCCTTCGGTCACTGCTCCGCCCCGGTCTTCAACCGTAAAAGTTGTTCCAAGAGCCGGTATGTAAACTTTTGTTCCAAAGGGTAGACCGCCCCAAGCGGCAATGGTGTGGTTTGCTCGTGGCATAACACCAGACGCTGTCGCATTGCCGGTTGCTGTATAAGCGGTACAATTAAGTACTCGCTTAATTGCTCCTTCGGGTCCACTATTTTCTACCGGTTTAGGTTTTTGATTTACTTCTTGAGCCGGTGTTTGATCCGGTGCTTGGGCTGGTGTGTCAGCAATTGGTGTTTGATTAACTGCTTTTTCCTCAATCGCTTTTGCTGTTTCTTGTTTGACAACGGCTGGGCTTTCAGGGGCTTTGACTAGAACTTCTTTGCTTCCTACTTCTCGAATCTCATCGACCGGTTCTTTACGAATTGTTTGGTAAATGGTCGAGCGTTTAATCTCTTTTCCATTTTCAAACAAAACCCGTTCGACAAAACTCTTTGAGCCGTCTACCCCTTCTTGGATAAGCTTGCTTTTTCCTTTTTCAAGGTCAGGGTTTTCTTTTTCAATGGTCTGATAGGGAATTGCCTCTTGAACCGGAAGCTCACTGACCTCAACCCGGATTACCTCGACCTTTGTTACTTGTGAAAGAGCAGCCGCCTTGGTCGGTTCAACCCGATCGAGTTCACCCATCTCAATGCCCTCTTGCTGGAGCAATTCCCCAACGGTTTGAGCCCCAGTCCGATACTGAATCAGCTGACCGTCAACGGCTAAAGTGCCGGTATTTTTCTTCACTAGTTCAACTTTATCAACAACCACTAAAAGGGTATCGGTATCGACATTCACCATATAATCATCATCCAGATTGATACCATTTTTTTCAAGGACATGGCCTAGCTTTTGAAAAAGCTTACCACTAACCACAGTTTGCTTTTGATTTTGTTGAACGGTTATTTCTTTCGCTAATACAAAGGACCCTGTCGTTGCTACTATGCAAGTGGCCAATAAACAAGTCAGTCCTATTTTTAAAGCTATTTTTCGTGCTTTAATTTTAAATTTTTCTTTCATATTACTCCTTGCCTTGTGTTTTTATTCGATTTTGTTACACTTTAGTTACAAATAAATTTTACTTGATTCCTCCACCAATGTCAAGATTTCTTTTTATTAAGCCAGCAAATCTTAAATCTCTATGGCTTCGTTAACTTTTAGGTCAATATAACAAGTCCTAGTAAAAGCTAGGCCGCCCCGCCAGCTAATGCCTAAAGATCCTCTTATAGATGGCACTTCTAACTAGCAATATTTTTTTTATCAGCGATAAAACATTTACTTTTTAAAAATATGATTCTATTATAAAGACACTTGTGCTGATTTTAAGGCCATTTTACATTTTTATTCAATTTCTTTTTAAGCGTTTATAGTTATAATAACTACACTTTCTATTTTTATTGAATTTATTCAAAATATCCTATAAAGTTGTTTTAATAAGGTTTAAGCAACTTTT
>CAZJGM010000083.1:0-4721 GCA_964545675.1 uncultured Lachnospiraceae bacterium
TTTTACTATAAAAAAAAGACTAATATAATAGCATAATTATAATAAAATGTCTATAAAAACGAGCCAAAAAACCAACAAAAAATTGACATAATTAAAATTATAAGATATAATGGTTTAAAATTAAAAGCAAATTGACTTTTGATAGATAATGTGTTGCAAAAATAAACGAATTATTTAGGTAAACTTAGTTATTGTCTGCAGAGTAAAAACAATTGTTCCATGGTGTTTAAGGTGAAAGGTGATAAAATTAAACCTTTGATGTTATTAAATAAAACAGCAGGCAACGATTGCTTTTTTTGTGAGTTATAATAAAGTAGTGATTGCAATGAAGAGAGGTTATAGGAATGATACGTTTTGAAAACGTAAGAAAAAAATATGGCGATACGGTCGTCTTGAAAGATTTGAGCTTCACTATTGAAGCAGGGGAGTTTGTTGTTTTAATTGGTCCCAGTGGTTGTGGAAAAACAACGACTTTAAAATCAATTAATCGCCTGATCCCTCTAAATGCTGGAAAAATATTTGTTGATGGCAAAGACATTTCAGAAATAAATCCGGTTAAGCTTAGGCGTGGTATGGGCTATGTCATCCAGCAAATAGGGCTGTTTCCCAATATGACGATTGAACAGAATATTGGAGTTGTCCCTAAACGGTTAAAGTACACAAAAGAAGAGATTAAAAAAATCACCAAAGACTTAATGGAAATGGTGGGTATGTCCTATGATGATTATGCCCATAAGTATCCGTCAGAGCTTTCGGGTGGTCAGCAGCAACGAATTGGTGTGCTTCGGGCTTTAGCAGCCTCACCGCCGATTGTCTTAATGGATGAACCCTTTGGTGCCCTTGATCCGATGACTCGGACCGTTCTTCAAGAAGAAATCGTTAAGCTTCAAAAACAACTTAAAAAAACGATTGTTTTTGTTACCCATGATATGAATGAAGCCCTCGATTTGGCCGATAAAATTGTCTTTATGGATAAAGGCGAAATTGTCCAGATGGCCAGTCCGGAAGAGATGCTAGCCAATCCGGCAAGCCCGATGATCCGTGACTTTATGCGAAAATCATCAATGATGAATGATGTAACAGATTTAACGGCCGGTGATTTTATGCGAGAGAATGTGGTTACTGTCTATAAGAAAAAAAGTATTCGGGAGTGTACTGATATCATGGCTCGCCACCATATTGATTCACTTCTGATAAAAAATGATGATGATACTTATGCGGGAGTGGTAACCATTAAAGATGTTAAAAAACACGGGAAATCGAGTGGGGTCATTGGAGACATTACCCCCTATCAGAATATTACATCAAACATTGCTGAGGATGCCAAAGAATCCTTTGATAAATTCTATAATTCGCCAGATAGTTACGTGGTGGTTCTCAATGATGACCAGACCATTGCGGGGATTATCACAAAAACGAGTATGGCCACAGCCATGGCCGATACTTTGTGGGGGGATATGCAATGAGTTTCTTTGAGATGTATGGGGAACGCCTGATTACAGCGACTCAAGTTCATTTGTTTTATGTACTCGTCTCAGTGGGTATTGGCTTTGTGATTGCAATGGTTTTGGGAATTCTTTTGTCACGTGTGCCTCAATATGCAAAAATAATTATGCCGATTCTGTCCGTCTTTCAGACCATTCCTGGGGTTGTTTTTGTCGGTTTATTGTTTCTTATTTTAGGCATGGTCCCAATTACCGTTATCACAGCCTTAGCAATTTACGCAATTTTCCCGATTTTGAAAAATGCTTACACCGGTTTACTCGATGTGGAACCTGAACTTATTGAAGCCGCTAAAGGCTGTGGGATGTCGCCAATGCAAAGTCTCTTTGAAGTAGAACTGCCACTGGCTATTCCTTCAATTATTACTGGCCTACGAATGTCAACGGTCTATACTGTAAACTGGGCCGTTTTAGCGTCAATGATTGGACTAGGTGGCCTAGGGGAGTTTATTTACATTGGCATTACCACAAATGATAACCGGTTAATCTTAGCGGGAGCCATTCCTTCAGCGATTTTAGCCATTGTCCTTAGTTTATTAATTGATGGTTTGCGCCGATTGGTTGTTCCTAAGGGATTAAGGAGTGTGAAATAATGGATTTTGCAATTGTCTGGGAACACCTATTTCTGGTCTTTATGTCGGTCTTGTTTTCAATTGTGGTCGGTTTACCTTTAGGGGTCTTGGCTTATATGCAACCACGGGTTCGAAAAATTGTTCTATGGACGGTGGAAATTTTACAGACTATTCCGGCCTTAGCCCTCTTGGCCTTAGTTATGATTGTCTTCGGAGCTGGAAAATTAACGGTTGTTAGCGGTCTTGTTCTTTATTCTTTATTACCAATTGTTCACAATACCTATGTTGGTCTTGAAAATGTTGATGAGGGTATTAAAGAAGCAAGCAAAGGAATGGGAATGACGAGGATGGATCGTCTCTTTTCAGTGGAAATCCCATTGGCTTTTTCAATGATTTTCACAGGGATTCGGATAGCGACAGTAACCACCATTGGAGTAGCTATTTTTGCATCGTCTGTCGGTGGTGGCGGCTTAGGATCAATTATTTATCAAGGGATTCGAACACAGAATATGGATCTAATTTTATTTGGTACAGCAGCATTGATGATTATGGCAATCTTTTTTGATGCCTTTATGCTGTGGATTAATAATCATCTGGTCAAACGAAAGTCAAATTAGAATGTTAGAAAGAAAAGGAGAAAAAATGAAAAAGGTATTAAGTTTATTAATGGTATTGTTGTTAGGGGTCACATTTACAGCCTGTTCGTCAGCTGGCGATAGTGGCGAAGAAGCAATTGTAATTTATGATGGCTTATTTTCAGAAATGAAAATTGTCCATCAAATGGTTAAATTATTAGTTGAAGATCATACTGATGCCAGTGTTGAAATTCGCGATGAAATGGCACCGGTTAATTCTTTTAATCAAATGGTTGAAGGCAAAACCGATATCATGAATTCTTATGATGGGACCTTATTGACAACTTATTTGAAGTTAGATACCGCCGATGTCCCAGAAGACATGACCATCTATGACTATGCTAACCAAGTTGCCAAAGAAGAAAAAGGCGTTGAGCTGTTGGATAAATTTGGATCAGAGAATACCTATGCCGTTGGTGTTTTACCAGAAACGGCCGAAAAATATAATTTAAAAACAATCACCGATTTAGCAGCTGTTTCGGATCAATTAACCTTTGGTGCAGAACATGAATTTTACGCAGATGCCGGTAGTATGAAATACACACCTTTTACTGAATTTTATGGTTTGAATTTTAAGGAAAATAAACCAATTGACCTTAATTTAAAATATTCAGCCATTGAAAGTGGAAACATTGATGTGACCATTGTCTATACAACCGATGGAATGAATAAAAAAGTCGGAGTCCTTGTTCTAGAAGATGATCGTGAATTTTTCCCGGAATATAATACAGCCCTGCTTGTGCGATCTGATCTTTTTGAACGCTATAGTGAGCTGGCCCCAAACCTTAAAGAAGTACTAAACAAATTGGGGGGACAATTTACCAATGAAATTATGACCGATCTAACCTATGAAGTTGATGTTAATGGTCGAACACCAGAGGAAGTTGCTCGTGAATTTTTACTCGAAGAAGGATTGATTTCACAATAATTAAGTTGATTTAAAATTATCAGACGATAAGAATCCCGATTAAACAAATAGCCTTGGAACGCTTTTTTAATGTTCTAAGGCTATTTGTTTATCGAAAATGCAGATAAAATTTATGGTATATTAATAGTTGATTAGCGTGATTAGTGTTGTGAGCAAGAAATAATAAAGGTGATAGGTTCCCTTTCTGAACCTAAATAGCTAATACAAGGATGGTAAGAGTGGTATTTGATATTCGAAAATCATTAAGGCGGACAGTTGTAAAAGAATTTCCCCATGAGGTTAAAAAAATTAAGCACCAGTGGATTTACATGGCCGATGGGACAAGATTAGCAGCAAGGATCTGGTTACCCGAGGATGCCGAGCAGAATCCGGTCCCAGCGATCGTTGAATATATTCCCTATCGAAAAAATGACTTTACGGCCATTAGGGATTCAGCTAGACACCCTTATTTTGCCGGCCATGGTTATGCCGCCATTCGGGTTGATATTCGGGGATCTGGCGATTCTGATGGCATTTTACGAGATGAATATTTAAAGCAAGAACAAGACGATGCCTTAGAAGTATTTGACTGGATTATAAAACAGCCTTGGTCGACCGGAGCCATTGGGATGATTGGCAAATCCTGGGGTGGCTTTAGTGGTCTGCAAGTCGCTGCAAGAAAACATCCGGCTTTAAAAACGATCATCACCCTTTGTTCAACCGATGACCGCTACAATGATGATGTTCATTATAAGGGCGGGACTATTTTAGCCAGTGATATGCTATGGTGGGCCTCGACCATGTTTGCCTATAACGCCAGACCCCAAGATCCTCAAGTAGTTGGAGAATCTTGGCGAGAGAATTGGTTAGACCGGCTTGAAAACACCCCGCCTTTTGTCGAAGAATGGCTAAAGCATCAAAGAAGGGACCATTACTGGAAGCATGGGTCTATTTGTGAAAATTATTCAGACATCGATATCCCGGTTTTTGCCGTCAGTGGTTGGCAAGATGGCTATACCAATTCAGTCTTTCGCTTGATCGAAAACTTGCCTAATAGCAAGGGATTAATCGGACCTTGGGCCCACGAATACCCCGAGGTTGCTAT
>CAZJGM010000083.1:4821-7089 GCA_964545675.1 uncultured Lachnospiraceae bacterium
CTAGAAAACGGCAAATCACTTGTATTTACCTCTAAGCCCCTAGAAGAAACCATTGAGCTTCTGGGCAGTCCGCTATTTAAGGCAGAAATATCATCAGACCAGGAAAAGGCATTATTAGCCGTCAGATTGTCGGACAAGGCCCCGACCGGTGAATCGACTCTTATTAGCTGGGGGATCTTAAATTTAAACCACCTAAAAGGCCAAGAAAAACCGGAAAAATTAGTGGCTGGCCAGAAATATAAGGTTGAAATTTCTTTAAATGTTTTAGGTCAGCAAATTCCCAAGGGCAATTCTTTAGAGTTAGCCCTATCGCCGACCTATTGGCCACAAGCTTGGCCCTCACCAAAGCCCGTGACCCTAAGTGTCTATACTGGCCAAGAAAGCTGTATTGAGTTACCAGTACGAAGGCCACAAAAAGAAGATGGGAAAAAAATTAAATTTGAAAACCCAGAAACGGCAGCAGTTCTAGAGCGAGAGCTTATAAGAGACGGCCAGCGAACAAGGTCTCTATGTCACGATCTGATTGAAGGACAGTGGAAGCTAGAAGATTTTTCAGATGAAGGTGAGCGCACAATCTTAGAAAATGGGATCGAACACGGCAGTAAAAATAAAAACACCTATATTATTAATGAAAATGATCCCCTGTCAGCCCAAGTTATTTGTGAATGGGAGCTAAAAGTCGGCCGAAAAGACTGGCAAACAGAAATTAAAAGCCATAGTCAGATGACCAGTGACGAGGATAGCTTTTATCTGACGAATACCTTGTGGGCCTTTGAAAATGAAGACCAAATTTTTAAGAAAACGTGGAAAAAAACAATCCCCCGCGATTATAATTAGAAAAATTTGCCATCAATTTAAATAAACAAAAGATAGGGATGTACTGTTAGAAAAAGACCAAGTTTATGCTATTAATTTTAAAATTTAGATTGAATTTTGGCCAGGATATAGCTAGACTATTAGTTAAAGATTAAGAGAATCATCTTTAAGGCTAAAGGAAAAAGGAGATAAGATGAAAAAAAGCAAATTGTTAGTAGTGGGATCACTTATTTTAGGGGGCTTGGCAATCGTTAGCGGCTGTGCAAGTAGGGCAAATGACCGGACAGAGATTGTTGTAATTAGTGATATCCACATGGGGGTTGACCCATCTTATGCGGAATTTGATAAAAACAAGGATAATTTTCTGGCTTTTTTAAAGGATATTAGAAAATCAAAAACAACGGCCGAATTAATCATTAATGGGGACTTGATCGACCAATGGTATCTGCCAATGGACTATGGTATGCCTGGTTCAATTGGCGAATTTCACGACCTAATTGTCCAAAATAACCAGGCCATTTTTGATCAAATTAATGGGATTATTAGCGATGGAAAAATTAAAGTGACCTATATTCCTGGCAACCATGATATCAACTTTGATGAAGAAGAAACAAAGAGATTATTCCCTGGCATCAACCAAGCCCGGGATGTAAAAGGCCTAGGGACCTATCTTACTGGTGATACTGATATCGCAATCGAGCATGGCCACCGCTATAATATTTTTGTCTCGCCTGATTCCTTGTCAAACCGGGATAAGGTTAAGGACCAAGAGGCAATTTTACCCTGTGGCTATTTCTTTACCCGAATTGCAACGTCATCGGGCATCGAAGGAAAGCCTCAAACAGATAAAGTCTTTGAGAAGTTGACCCTTGCTTCAGACGACCAGACCCAAGCGGCCTATTATTCTCTTTTTAAGGTATGGGAAAAGCTAATGACAACATTTCCAGTAAGCGAAAGTTTTGATGATCAAGTGATCAAAACTAATATTGATGCTTATGTAGGGACTTATGCCATTAATGATTTAATCCCCTATCAGGATGATAAGGGTCAGTTTAGGCTTAATTTATATGATGGTATGGTTGAAAATTGGCCAGAGCGACAGGCCCTAAATCATGTCACGGCTCCTGTTAGTGTCCAAGAAGCAATCCTTGGGGCAGCTTCTACTGATTATAATGATTTGCAAGCGACCACCCAGTATTTTGACATTGATCCGACTATTAAGCTAGTGGTCTTTGGCCATACCCATGAAGCAAGAACAATAAAAACGACCAATGTTCAAGGAGAGGAGGTTCTCTATGCCAATAGCGGTACCTGGGTCGATAAATGGTATGACTTTCCAAGTAGAACCTATCTGGTCATTAAACCATCAGACGAAGAAATTAATGTAACCTTGTACCAGTACCAAGAGGATAAAACATCAAAAGTCCTTTCCCAAGAGACGGTGGCAAGATA
>CAZJGM010000084.1:0-6734 GCA_964545675.1 uncultured Lachnospiraceae bacterium
AACGAATGATTTAAGGGAGAGCTATGAATATTGTACTTTATCAACCGGAAATACCCCAAAATACGGGGAATATCGCAAGAACTTGTGCCCTAACTGATACAGGCCTGCACCTGATTCGCCCGCTGGGTTTTTCCTTGGATGAAAAACACTTAAGGCGAGCAGGCCTCGATTACTGGGAATTGGTTAATATAAAGGTTTATGATAATTTTGAGTCCTTTATTGATCAAAATAAGGGCTTAAGTTTATATATTGCCACCACTCATGGAACAAATTATTACCATCAAGTTAGTTATGACAGGGATGCCTTTATTTTGTTTGGAAAAGAAACGGCTGGCCTACCAGCAGCAATTCATCAAGACTATCAGGAAAGGCGTTTTAGAATTCCGATGCTAAATAACGAGAAAGCACGGTCACTTAATTTATCCAATGCTGTTAATATTGTTTTGTATGAAGCCCTAAGACAACACGAATTTGGTGATTTAATATAAACTTAATCAATGAAAACGCTATGAAAATCATTAAAAACTAATTACAATTGTTTCAGAATATGATATAATCATTAAAATATGAGCATTTTAGAGAGATTAGCATAAATATAAATACCCTTAAATTACTTTGATCAAGGTCTTCTAATCAAAAATTAAAGGAAGTGGCAAAAATATTAATTATAAAGTGAGGAAATTAAGGTGCGAAATGTTCATGTCAAAACAATTATCGATGCCGTTAGTAAAATGTGCATTGAAGCCAATATTAGTTTAAGTGAGGATATGCTTGTAGCATTAGAGAGTGCCCAAAAAGCTGAGATCTCTGAAAATGGAAGAGAAATTATTGAGGTCATGGCTAGTAACTTAAAGATCGCTAAAGAAAAAGAAATTCCCATTTGTCAAGATACGGGTATGGTCGTGATCTTTGTGACCCTAGGTCAGGAAGTTTATATCGATGGCGGAAGCCTAGAGGAGGCTCTTAATCAAGGTGTCGAAAAAGGCTATAAGGAGGGATATCTTCGCAAATCAGTGGTTGGAGACCCCCTCTTGCGTGATAATACCCAGACCAATACCCCAGCCATTATTCATTATAAAATTGTTCCCGGCGATCAATTTAAAATAAGCTTAATGCCCAAAGGTTTTGGTAGTGAAAACACCAGTGCCTTAAAGATGTTAAAACCAGCCGATGGCTTAGCTGGTGTAAAAGAGTTTATCCTAAAGACGGTTGAAAAAGGGAGCCCCAATGCCTGTGCCCCGATTGTTGTCGGAGTAGGTATTGGTGGGACCATGGAGAAAGCGTCAATCATGGCTAAGCACGCATTGTCAAGACCAGTCGGAACTTACCATGCCAAAGACCATATTAAAAATTTAGAAGAAAGTTTAGTGGAGGAATGCAATATGCTGGGAATTGGACCCATGGGTCTAGGTGGTATAAAGACGGTTTTAGCAGTAAATATTGAGACTTTTGCAACCCATATCGCCGGACTACCGGTAGCTGTTAATATTGCTTGTTACGTTAACCGACACGTTGAAAGAGAACTATAAGATGAAAACGATAAAAGTAAACACACCCTTTTTGGAGGATCAGCGAAAAAGTTTAAAAGCCGGCGATCATGTTCGTATTTCCGGGGTCATTTATACGGCCCGTGATGCCGCCCATCAACGGATGATAAAAAATCTTGAGCAAGGTATGGGCCTTCCTCTTGATCTTAACGATCAAGTGATTTATTATGTCGGACCATGTCCGGAAAAACCAGGGGAAATCATTGGCTCGGCCGGACCAACAACCAGTGGCCGAATGGATGGATACACACCAATTCTTTTGGAAAAAGGCCTTGGTGGGATGATCGGAAAGGGTAACCGTAGTGACCAGGTAATCCAGAGTATAATCGACCATAAGGCGGTGTATTTTGGGTGTGTCGGTGGTGCCGGGGCCTTACTTCAAAGTTGTATAAAAGCAGTTGAAATAATTGCTTATGAGGATTTAGGGACCGAAGCAATTCGCAAATTTGTGGTTGAGGACTTTCCGGCCATTGTCGTCATTGATAGTGATGGCAATAATTTGTATGAAAGAGAAAGAAAAAAATATCAAAGGAGTGTAAGATGAAAAAAGCAGAAATGGTAATTAGTTCATCATTAAGAGAAGGGGGGACCGACCCGATTTTTAAAATTGCCGGACAAGCCGGTCAGAGAAGCCGTGAATTAGGAGCAGAAGCAGTAATTAATTCAACCATTGGTGCCTTGATGGATGATGATGGAAATTTAGTGACCTTAAAATCGGTCTATGATACCTTAAAAGCCTTGCCAAATCCCTTAATCGCTGCCTATTCCGGCTTGGCCGGTCAACCTGATTTTCTTAAAAAGGTCATTGAGGCCTGCTTTAAAAGCTGTCAGCCAGATGATTATATTCGTTCGGTGGCAACACCCGGTGGAACCGGTGCCATTCGTCATGCCTTTTATAATTATACGGAGTTTGGCGATACAATTCTACTGCCAGATTGGTATTGGGCGGCTTACGCAACCATTGCCGACGAAAACCGTCGAAAGATCACAACGTTCTCATTATTTAATGAAAAGGGGCAATTTAATCTAGATGCTTATAAAGAAAGCATGAAAAAATTATTAAAGGATCAAAAAAGAGTTTTGTCAGTTTTAAATACCCCGGCCCATAATCCGACCGGTTATACAATCTCAGATGAGGAATGGGATGAGATCATTGCCTTTGTAAGAGCAGAAGCGACTAAAGATCCAGAAGTTAAAATTATTCTTCTTGTTGATCTGGCCTATGTCGATTTTTCAGGTGAAGGTGACCAAGCACGGGAATTTATGAAAAAATTATCGGGACTTCCTGAAAATATATTGACCCTTTATGCCTTTTCTTGCTCAAAAAGTTATACCATGTATGGTCTTCGAAATGGTGCTATTATCTGTGTTACAGCTAAGGAATCAATTGCTGATGAATTTGTTAATACTTGTACTTATTCAAATCGAGGATCTTGGTCAAATGGAACCAGGTGTGCCATGGAAACAATTACCAAGATTTTTTCAGATGCAGATTTATACAAACAAACGATGGCCGAACAAGATTTTTATAAAGAGAGTTTAAGAAAACGAGCTAAGGCCTTTATCAAAGAAGCAAGACGGATTGATTTAAAAATGGTAACTTATAATGATGGCTTTTTTATCAGCATTCCCTGTGACCATCCAGCAAAAGCCAGTGCAGAATTGATGAAGGATAATATCTTTGTCGTTGCGCTTAAAAAAGGTTTACGCTTTGCAGTTTGTGCTGTTTCGGAAGAAAAATGTAAAAAGGCACCAACCTTTATTAAAAAGGCAATTGAAAAAACAAATGATTAAGTGCGTGAATTTAAAAAAGAAAAAGAGGGTTTAAGATGAAAGTTAAAATTGTCGATGTTGCCCGTGAAGCAAATGTTTCGGTTGCAACAGTGTCACGAGTGGTGAACAATATTCCGCTAGTGAACCAAGAAACGAGAGAAAGAGTTTTAGAAGCCATTAAAAAAACAGGCTACAAACCTAATGCCATTGCTAGGAGCCTTAAGATTCAAAAAACACATACCATGGGAATTATGATTCCCGATATCACCAACCCCTATTACACAGAAATTGTTAGAGGGGCTGAGGATGTTTGCGGGATTTATAATTATAACATTATCTTAAGTAACACTGATTTTGATCGGGAAAAGGAAAAAAAATCACTTAATGTTTTAGTTGAAAAACAATGTGATGGGATCATTTATGTTGGCAAGGGCCTAACAAAGGAGATGCAAGAGGAGCTCGTTGAGGCCTCGAGCGAAGTTGTTCTCGGCTGTATCCCCGATGATAGCGGTGTTTTAACAGGTGTTTTAATTAACAATGAAAAGGCGGCCTATGAAATAGCCATTGAACTAATTAAAAGAGGGCATAAGAAATTTTTGCTATTTTTTGATGAATTGGAAGAAGGCTATATATATCAGGAACGTAAAAAAGGATTTATGCGAGCCTTTAAAGAACATTATATCGACTTTGGCGAAGAACGAATTTTTGTAGAAAAGTTAAGTTTATCCGGTGGTTATAATATGATGGAAAGGGCAATTAATTCTGATCTTGACTTCACCTGTGTTTTTTGTTTTAATGATCAAACGGCATTAGGAGCCATTCGAGGTGCGGAGGAAATGAATAAAAAAATCCCCGAGGATATTAGTATTTGTGGCTTTAATAATTTTTGGATTGCCGAATGGACAAGGCCACAAATTAGTACGGTGGCTCAACCTATGTATGATATCGGAGCGATTGCCATGCGAATGTTGATTAAACTTTGTGAAAAAGATGGGGAAAGAAATACTGCCAATGTCTATGTTCCTCATGAAGTGATGATTCGCGATTCTGTAAAGACCTTAAAGAACGAGGATTAATTGTGAAATTTATTAATTGGAAAGAAACTGATCCGGAGATAAACTTAGCCTTTGAAGAGTTTGTCTTTAACCAGATGGATAAAAACGAATCGTATTTTTTACTATGGCAAAATAAGAATGCCATTATTGTAGGTAAACACCAAAATACGATTGAGGAAATTAATCAAGAATTTGTTGAAAAAAATAAAATAAAAGTTGTCCGCCGTCTTTCCGGCGGTGGTGCTGTTTTTCATGACATGGGAAATTTAAATTTTACCTTTATAGTTAATGAAAACGAAAAAAAAATGTTTGATTTTAAAAGCTTTACTGATCCAGTGGTCAAAGCCCTTCAATCGATCGGAGTAAACGCTGCTTTTAATAGCCGCAATGACATTGCTATCGATGGTAAAAAGTTTTCAGGCAACTCTCAATATGCCAAAAAAGGACGCATCCTTCATCATGGGACGATTCTATTTAATTCGAAATTAGATACAATCCAAGAGGCCTTAAAGGTAAAAGCTGATAAGGTTGAATCGAAAAGTATAAAATCGATCAGGAGTCGGGTAACAAATATCATCGATTACCTAGAAAAACCTTATAGTCTCGATGATTTTGTGGATATTTTACTGGATTATATGTTTAAAGAAAATCCACTTGAAGAAATTCAGCTTTCTGATGCAGATTACCACGCCATTAAAAAGCTTCGTGATGAAAAATATAGCACTTGGGAATGGAATTATGGACGCTCGCCGCTGTATAATGTCAGAAAAGAACGGAAATGTGACTTTGGATTAATTACAATCTTATTACAGGTAGAAAAAGGTTTGATTAAAGACATTCATTTCTATGGGGATTATTTTGGAAATGGGGATATTAGGGAACTTGAAGAATGCTTAATTGGGATACCACCCCAAAAAGATGCCTTGTTTAAGCAACTTGAAAACATAAATCCAAATGATTATATTAACGGTTTGGATGAAAAATTGTTAGTCGACCTCATTTTATTATAAAGACTATGGCATTAAAAGAAAGGAACGACATTGGAATCAAACAATATTTTACGAATAGAGCGTGATGGCAAAGAACTGATACTAATTGGGACAGCTCATGTGTCACAAAGCTCGGCGATTGAAGTGCGCCAAACCATTGAAAGGGAAAAACCAGATACTATTTGTATTGAACTCGATCAACAACGATATGAAGCTATTCAACAAAAAGACCAATGGTCGGATACAGACATTGTTAAGATTATAAAGAGCAAACGGTCCGGTTTTATGTTTGTTAATATTTTATTATCAAATTATCAACGCAAATTAGCCGAACAATTTGGAATTGAATCGGGACAAGAGATGATGGAAGGGATTGCCTGTGCTAAAGAATTAGGAGCTGAATTAATTCTGGCCGATCGTAACATTCAAATTACCTTTAATCGCATTTGGCGGGGCTGTAGTTTTTGGGAGAAAGTGAAATTAATTTTTTCAATTGCCCTTAGTGTTTTGGATAATGAAGAAATAAGTGAAGAAGAACTTGAAAACTTAAAATCGGAAGATATGCTAAGTGCGGCACTATCCGAAATGGGCTCAGCTTTTAAGGGTGTGAAAAAATACTTAGTTGATGAACGCGACCAATATTTAGCCTTTAAGATTAAAAATGCTCCTGGTCAAAAAATTGTTGCCGTCGTCGGAGCAGCTCATCTTCCCGGCATAAAAAAAGAACTTTTTAAAGACCAAGATATTAAAAAACTTAATCAAGTTCCCAAAGCCTCAAACATGTCAAAAATAGTGGGATGGATCATTCCCCTTAGCATTCTTTCAATTATTGTGGCAACCTTTTTCATCAATCCCCAATCGGGTTTAAATCAGGCTAAGAATTGGATTTTATGGAATGCTGGTTTGTCTGCCCTAGGGGTTTTGCTGGCCGGAGGTCATATTCTTTCAATTTTAACGGCAATGTTGGCCGCACCGATTACATCTCTTAACCCTTTACTGGCAGCAGGTTGGTTTTCGGGAATTGTTGAGGCCCACTTCAGGAAACCAAAAGTAGAAGATTTTGAGTCTTTAGGAAAAGATTTAGCAAGCTTTAAAGGTTTGTGGAAAAATAAGGTGACAAAGGTATTAATGGTTGTAATTTTTGCCAACCTGGGAAGTGTCCTTGGTACTTGGATAGGTGGACTAAATATTATTAATATTTTTATGAATCTTTTTTAATAAGAAGGCGTGATCCAGCAGATAAAGATGAACGATTACAAGTAAAAACCAGTAAATCTGAAAAATACTTGTGAATTAAGAGAGAATCATATATAATCCCAAGTTTGACACTTGAACGAAAATAAAATCCTGTAAAGCCTTGATATAGGTGG
>CAZJGM010000085.1:0-6611 GCA_964545675.1 uncultured Lachnospiraceae bacterium
GTTGCGTCGATAAAACAGCTAAAATACCGGCGGTAATCAATACTGGCTTAATACCTACTAAATGTGTTGCGATAATCGGCGTCGCAATCGCGCCAACAATAATTCCGAAATCGGCTAAATCATTTTTTGTCATATCAAGCTTAATTAGCATATTTTTATTTTGTAAAAACCACTGATTATAAATAAATATTAACACCCTATCTCTTATAGAATCCTGAGCAATAATTTCAATTTTTTGATTTAGATAGATAATTTTAGAATTTACATACGTTAAATAATTTCTAAGAACTTGTTTATTTTCAAAAAATGTTAACAAGTCCTTGTCATCAATATATACGACACTCGAATCCTTGATAACTTCTATGTAACTTAAGCGAATCTTTTTTTCATTAAATACATTTCCGATAGCAAAGATATCACCTTTACTAATTGCCCTTAAAAACATGGCTTTACCTTTTATTGAATATTTCATCGCATGAAGTTTCCCACTGAGGACTATTCCAATTGAATCATTCTGGTCTTTTTCGATTAAATGTCCCTTTTTATAGGAAATAAATCGAGCAGCTACTTTTTTATATAACTCATTAAAATCATCACTGGGAATATCTTTAAATAAGGCAGTATTATAAATTATTTCTTTCATAGGGAAATGGTCTCCTTGCAACTAATAACTTTATTTGCTATTTCAAAATCTGTCTTACATAAGACAGATTTATTAATAAAATTATATTATACTAGGCTAACAATTGTCAATCAAATCTCTTTTAGTTCTGGAAAGGAGCATTAAATGCGTATAATTATTTTCGCAGGTGCACCAGCTGTTGGTAAGACTGCCGTTATTATTAAAACTTTAAATCATTTTTTACGAACATCTCTGTCGAAACCTGCTATTGCTAAAATGGATTGTCTTAAGAGTAATGATGAACGTCTCTATAAAGAACTGTCCCTAGCTGTTATTACAGGATTAAGTGGACATTTATGTCCTGATCATTTTTTAGCAATTAATCTAAACCATATTTATGATTGGGCTAAGGATTTAAACTCAGATCCTTTAATAATTGAAACAGCAGGTTTATGTAACCGCTGTGCCCCTTTTTTAAGCAATGCATTAAATATTTGTATTATCGACAGTACTGCAAGCATAAAAAGCCCCGAGAAATTAGGCCCGATGGTAACTACTGCTGATCTGATTGCGGTAACTAAAGCTGATATGATCAGTCAAGCTGAGCGAGAAATATTAATCTCACATCTTAAAAATCTTAATCCACAAGCTGAAATTTTTACTGTCAATGGTGTTACCGGTGCCGGTTCTAAGCGACTGGCGAATCGGATTTTAGCGCATAGCTCAATTGAAGATATCGCAAGCCAACGTTTAATACATGAAATGCCCGGTGCAATATGTTCCTATTGCGTTGGTGAAACTAGAATTGGCAAGGACTATCATCAAGGTATGGTTACTTATATGGAGATTGGAGAAAATAAATGATTACACTGGAAATTAAAGCTGGTTTTGATAAAAATAAGAAAGCTGAACCTATCTCGAACTTATTGCTTCATTCTGGTAAAGTTTATGCTATTGTCGGAAAAACCGGTTCTGGCAAAACACAGCTTATTGAAGATATCGAATCATTGTCACAAGGTGATGGCATAACCGGTCGTCAAGTAACAATTTTAAATAAAGATTCTTCGCCTTTAGAGATTGCCCATCTTTCGCAAAATATGAACTTTATTATGGATATGACTGTAGGGAATTTTATTCTTACGCGACTCCAAATGCTAGAAAACAGGGACAGTTCTCTTAATCAAATACTCGATTCAGCTAATAGCCTTTGTGGGGAAATAATTTGTAAAGATGACCTTTTAACCCGCCTAAGTGGTGGTCAATCCAGAGCTTTAATGATTGCTGATATCGCTTTAAATTCACAGGCAAAAATAATTTTAATTGATGAAATTGAAAATGCAGGCATTGATAAAATTAAAGCGATTAAGCTTCTTATTAAAGAAAATAAACTTATCTTAGTTATTACTCACGATCCTCTTCTGGCACTATATGGGGAAAAACGCATTACTATGAAAAATGGTGCAATCACATCTATTCTTGATAGTAGCGATTCTGAAGAACTTTTGATGGATCGACTCTATAAAAATCATTTAAATATGGAAGCCATCCGTAAAGAACTTCGAGATGGTTTTAATATCGGAACAAATCTTATAAGAGAAGGGATAGTCTAATGACAACAAAGGTTTATTGGAACAATATTTGCCTGGTTACTAAATTCGAAGAAGAATTCATCAATAATAATATCAAAAAATCACCAAAGCCCATTGAATTTTCTTATTTTGGATTGGGAAGATACGAAAGCATGCTTAATCATTTTAAGAAAAATAAAACAATAGATGCGGATATAATTGTTTCAACTGATACAGATGTTTTTCATGACAATCGTTACAGTCATATATTTAATGATTTTGAGCCACTCGAAAAATTTATTACGATCCCTTTAGTCCTGATCTATAACCAAAAAGCACTTGATGACCTAGCCCCCCCTAGTTTTTTTTCTGATCTTTTTTCCGATCAATATAAAGGAAAAATAGCCTTCGGAGGTCCGCATAATTCAGCTGGAAAATCTTTGATTAAATCACTTTGGTATACTTATGGTTATGAAAAAGCTCTTTCTTTTATTAAAGAGTCTGTAGCCACAAGTATGCCCGCTGCAGCCTTTCATAAGGCAATGACTGGAGAGATTCCAATTGCTGTAGTTCCCACTATATTTGCCTTAAGAGCTGGTGTTAGTAAGCTCAAAATGGTTTGGCCTAAAGATGGTGCTATTCCCATTCATTCTTATGTTGCCAAGAGAAAAGGTCTTTCAAATGAAATGAATAATTTTTTTTCTAACACTATCCTTAATGCTGTATTTCAAGCTTTGCTTGTAAAAAATGCTGCGATCTTACCTTCTCATCCTAAAATCAGTTATCCTCGATTTAAGGGTGTAGAAAATTATCCATTAATGGAGCCTAATTGGAACTTTCTTCAAAATCTTGATCATCAAAAACTTTATGCTATGCTCTCATGATTAAAGAGTATGCTAGGGTATATTTCCTTTGTCAAAAAGCTAAATCCCTAAATTTTCATTAATAATTACGATTTCGGCCTCGACTCCTTCCATTTTTTTAAGATAAATGTTTAATGTATTACAAATTCTATCTGGACTTGAACAATCGTAGCAACGATCACCTTTTATTGCACATGGTGTTTTACAACCTAATCGTTTTGCATTTCGTGGTCCGGCAATATTACGGGCCCGCCAGATGGCTTTTTCTAAAGTTGGTTCAATTTTATTTGTTCCGAAAACAAAATAAACTTTCTCATGTCCAAATAATGACCCGGCTACTCTATTTCCAGCACCATCAATATTTACAAGTTCACCCGTTTCTGCGACAGCATTTACCGATGTTAAAAACACATCGGTAAGGAGTGTTTTCTTGGCAACTTGATAAAATTCAATTCCTGAAGAGTTTGATGGATCCGTTACTGAATGATTTTTGGATAAAGGCTCTGCAAGATCCATCGTTTTAAGGGTTACAGAATCACCAAATCCAATCGTATCGCCTTTAATCGTATTAATCAAATACTTCGATGCTTCACCTGCTGTTTCAAAATATGAAACCTGATAGCCCTTATTTTCCAGTGCTTTAATCAATTTTTTATAATTCATGAACCTTGTCCCCCTAAAACACTCAATTACAAAATTCAAAAATCTTTGCAATAAATGAAAAATCCCTTTGAATAGCTTACTCTTTTCTATAATATCATAGAAAGACTTGCCTTAAAATTATTTAATTTTTTTGTCATAAGAAATTCCCACAAAACTAAATCTGTGGGAATCGCTTTACAACATCTTTGTGAGTAAATTTTATTTCATGATCAACCATATTCCCAAGGCTAGAACTAATAGTCCAAAGATATTGAAAAAAATGACCGTACCTTTTTCACCAAGCACCTTTTTAAACCCTCTTACTTTAGCCATATTCCAGATCTTCTCTGGTTTTTTTATGGTAACAAAAAACACAAAGGCCGTATAAATAAAACATAGAATCCCAAGTAGTGCAAAACCATTCATAATTCGTCCTCCTTTATTCTAATCCTTTTCTTATTTTTGGGGCAATCACTAAAAATACAACAGTATTTAAGAATAATACAATTCCCGAGTAAAGAAGAATTTCACCCCAACTTCCGCTTTGCGATAAAATGACATCATTGCCCTTGTAAGCCCAATAGAAAGGGTTCCAATAGAAGAATTTTTGCCATTTATCACTTAAGAGTTCAATCGCTAATACACCTGCTAATAAGGGTAAAAAAAGTAGTTTTATGCTTCCTGCCGCACTGATGATATCTTTATTGCTAAGGCCCTGAATAAAACCGACTAATACACTAAGGGTCGTCGTAATGACTAACACCAATAATAGCTGCAAAATGTTTATCCCTCCAAAACCGGTAATAAAAATTAGCACAAAGCTTCCAAAAAGAGTTAATAATATCCCCATCATGCTTTTGCCAAAGATAAAGGTCAACCTAGTTGTTGGCGTTAAATTTATAGCACTTAAGGTATTATCAACCTTTTCCTCAACTATATTTAAAGCAATCAACATTCCACCGAGAATTGATATAAAGAGAATAGCGACGTTCACTAGGGTCTTTTTAAGAGGTGGAACGCTTCTACCAAACTCGATTATCTCGCCGTTACTATCTTCCATACTTATGTCTAATTCATAAAAACTTTTTAGTAATTTGGCAAAATCAATAATCCCTTCTGGTTCATTTCCCTGAGTCATCAAATAATAAGCCTCGTTATCAGGAATGATCCCGATCATAGCGTCTCTTTGTTTAACCCGCTCTTTAATTTCAGCTTCGTTTGCAAAAAGTTCAATTTTTGCAAACTGCTTAAAATACTCTACCTGTTGTTCATTTTCACCTTCAATTAAGGCAAGATTAACCGTCGTATCATTGATCCCCGGTGCAAAGATATTAATTAAAATCGCAAATAAGATTGGCACTAAAAAGATATAGAGTGAGATAAAATCTTTCGAATTTACTTTTAAATCTCGTATAAAAATGGTCCACATTCGTTTAAACATCATTTCCCCCCTATCCGGCCAATGTTTTTTTGTATCTCGTATTTGAGATAAAAAATAAGATTAAAGCAGCCACTAAAAAACCACCCGACACACTTAAAACATAAAGCCAATCATTGTTTCCAAGAAGTATCGATTTAAAGCCTTCTAACATCGAATAAGTTGGAATCAACTTGATAAAATCAGGATTCCAGCTGGGCATAAAATAAGCAATATTAGGGATGATCATTAAAATCATCACCGTATAAATTACTCCAAAGGCTTGCATGATATTTTTATAAAAACTGGCGATTAATAATCCCAGTGATGCTGAAAAGAATCCTGTTGTCAGCAATAATATCAATAAGAGGAGATAATTTGGTCTTAATTGCATAATGGGAAGAAGGACGATAAAACTTGATAAAATGCTAGTCAGTAAAATCACTCCTACCTTGCTCATGAGATACTGCCAAACCGGTGAAGGGGTAAGAGCGTAGGCTTTAATAACCCCTTCTTGTTTATCGAGAAAGATATAAGCTGCAATAATAAAGAGTCCCATTAAACTTCCATTAAAGACTAAAACAGAAGGGAGCATATTTTCTCGATCAGAAAGTATCTCAACGTTTGTATAAAGGGGTCTCACATCTTGCTTATCCATTGCAGCCTCAACTATTTCGTCTGCTTCGACATGAAGGATCTTTACGAGGTTTTTTAATCGATCTGATTCATAACCTTGCAGATAATATTCATAACTTAATTCATAATTGTCATCCATTTTAATGACTGCCGCTACTTCTCTTTCTGCATCGGCCATGTAGATAACATCATCTCGACTATTTAAGATGTAAATAGCTTTTTCTTCTGTTGTATATAGAGATGCATCTTTTTCTTTTTTATCAATTTTTACTGTTACAGCTTCCGCTTTTCCATCTAAATCTTCTTCTGCTATTTTTTCTAAATAATATTCTTTCGCTTGGCTTGGCATATCAAGAAATATATATTCAGATTCTTCACGATTAAAATTGTCGGGTACAACAAAGAGAAAGACCGCCAAAATGAGTAAGGCCATAAAAATTTCAATATAAAAGTAAAATCCTCTGGAGGCAATTTTTAACTCTTTTACAAAGCTGGAAAAAAGTTTCATTTTAAACAAGCCCCCTTCCAGTGACTTTTATAAATATTTCTTCAAGGGTGGCTTCCTTAGTATGCATGGTTCGAATCTCATGATTTGCGATAATCCTTTGAAGGGCTTTTTTATCTTCTAAAACCACGGTCGAAAAGGTCTGTTTACTAATTTCATCCTTGTTAATGTATTCAACTTCGACAAGCTGATCCCCATATTGAAGCTTTAAATTTTTCGGTGAATCGATTAATTTTATTTCGCCATCAATGATAAAGGCAACCCGATCACATAATTCATCAGCGATAAACATATTATGAGTCGTTAAAAAGACGGTGACTCCTTCTTTGTTCTTTCTTTTGATGATGTCCTTTATGTC
>CAZJGM010000086.1:0-6547 GCA_964545675.1 uncultured Lachnospiraceae bacterium
TCACTTACCAAGATAAGATTCTAACAATTTATATTTGTCGAAGAGAAGACTAGGACGATGATATGGGAGATTTGATAAATATTTTTGAAAAAGCTGATAGCATTTGCTATCGGCTTTTTTTGTATTTAACAGACCTTATCCCCCTAGTTATGGGAATAATCCCTCTAATTTGATAGATATTAAATAATGTCCATATTGATTTATGACTAATCAATTCATCTTTGAGTAGTTAAAAGTTATTTTTTTGGATATAATAAAAACAAGCTACAAGATCAGTTTAGTATTTGATAAACATAGAAGGATTATTTCAGGAAAGGAGGGATAAGAATGAGGAATATCACAACCAGACAAAAAAAGATTCTTAGAATTTTATGTGGCCAAAAAGATTTTATTTCCACTATAAAAATTGCCAATCAATTAGGTGTAAGCAGTAAAACAATTGCCAGAGAATTAAGTGTAATCGATCAATGGTTGGATAAAAAAGAGATACTTTTAGAAAAAAAGACCCGCTATGGTCTGCGAATCATCGCTTCTGATCTGCAAAGAAGGCAATTACTAGAAGCCATTAATAGGGAAGATGTGATTATGGTTTTTACCCAAGAAGACAGACAAATCTTAAATCTTTTAGCCTTGCTTAAAGAAAAAGAACCGATAAAACTATATGCCCTAGCCAGCAATTTAAATGTTACCGAAAGTACCATAAGCCATGACTTAGATAAGTTAGAAGGATATTTAAAAGAATATAATATTTTACTAATTAGAAAACCAGGAGTTGGGGTTTATCTTCAAGGAAAAGAAAGTGATATAAGAAGTCTGAGTATTGACTTAATCCATGAGAATCTAGAAATTAGAATACTGGTGAGGATAAAAGATCATAAAAATAACGATGACCAGTCACTTCTTAATAATTATGTTAAAAAAAGAGTTTTAGATCTTGTCGATATGTCTTGCTTACAGGATATTGATAAAATCCTTAAAGAGCTTGAAAAACAGATGAAAATTAATTTTGTCGAGACATCTTATGATCATTTAATTATTCATATTCTCTTAATGATGGAACGCATCAAGGAAGATAAACAAATTGAACTTAGTGCAGACTTAGAAGAAGAGCTAAAAAAGACCCAAGAGTGGGAGATCGCCATCATTATCAAAGATAGAATCAAAGAACATTTAAAGATCGACTTGCCAAAAGAAGAGCTAGCCTACTTAAGCATCCACTTAACTGGAATTAAGCGGTATAACGCACCTGTGCTTGATGAAAAATTGACAAGCGATAATTTTAGAATTGTTAAATTGGCAAAAGATATTATTAAGCTAACGGAAAGTGAAACAGGCATGTTTTTAGATGGAAATGACGAATTGTTTGCTATTCTTACCTATCATTTAATAGCCGGTATAAGTAGAATGCGGATGAAATTACCGATTAGAAATCCTTTTGTTGACGAAATTAAAAAGCAGTACCCAGAAGTTTTTCAAATTGCCATTGAGTGCGCCCACCTAATTGAGGAACGATTTTTAATAAAAGTACCTGAAACAGAAGTCGGGTATCTAGCCATGCACTTAGGTGGGGTGATTGTTAGAACAAGCAATATGAATGAAAAAGTCTATCAGGTGGTAATCTCTTGTGTACTAGGAATTTGTTCATCAAGCCTTCTCAAATCGAGAATCGAAAAAGAGTTTCCCAATATTAGGGTTGTAGATGTATTGAGGATTGAAGATATTGAAAGTGACTATTTAGAAGACACGACTATTGATTTTATTATTTCAACCGTAGCCGTAGCCAGTCCCTATAAGCCGAGTATTTCAGTCAATCCAATCTTACTGCAGGAAGATAAAGACAGGATCAAAAAATTTATCTTGGAGATCCCACAAAAAAACCGACCCATTAGTCAGTCGGAGACATCCTTTTCTGAAGAAAAATTACATGACTTAAAAGACTTGCTAACGGGTATTGGCAATATATTAGATAACTTTAGAATACATCATTATGAAAAAATGGTGACACTAGCGGAAATTATTAAAGATATTAGTGGAATCTTGGGGACCAATAGGGAAGAAAAAGAAGCAATTAAGACAGCCTTAATCGAAAGAGAGAAGTATGGCAGTACCATTTTAAGTAAGGACCAAGCAATGCTCTTGCATTGTCGGACAAGTGGTCTTTCGCAACTTCATTTTCAGCTTATCCGCTTGAAAGAACCCTTACAAGTAGACGCTCAAAGTAATGAAACAATTGACTTAATCTTAGTGATGATAGCACCTGAGGCCTGTAGTGATAATCATTTAGGGATTATGGGACATATTAGCCAAATGCTAATTGAGAACAAGAACTTTATCAATAATTTAAGGGCAAAGCAAAGTGATGACTTAAAATCATATCTCAATAAGCTGCTTTTACATTATTATCAAGGGAAAATATAATTAAGGAGGAGATTTGCCATGAATGAAGGAAATCAAGTAGAAAAGAAAAAAACGGCAAGAGCGAGTGTTCAGGGTTTTGGAAGGTTTTTAAGTGGAATGGTTATGCCCAACCTCGGTGCCTTTATCGCCTGGGGAATTATTACCGCATTATTTATTCCGACAGGTTGGTGGCCCAATGAAAACCTTGCGGCCTTAGTAGGGCCAATGATTAGTTACTTACTTCCCTTACTAATCGGCTATACTGGTGGAAACTTGGTTGGTGGTAAAAGAGGTGGCGTAGTCGGTGCAGTAGCCACCATGGGAGTCGTCGTTGGAGCAGATATCCCGATGTTTTTAGGGGCTATGATTATGGGGCCTTTAGGTGGTTTAAGCATTAAGAAATTTGATCAGCTGATTGAAGGCAAGATTCCGGCTGGTTTTGAAATGTTAGTCAACAACTTTGGAGCGGGGATCCTAGCAGCCCTACTGGCGATCTTAGCATTTTTAGGGATTGGACCGGTTGTTATCCTTCTTAATGATGGTCTAAAAGCTGGTGTTGAATGGATCGTTGGTTTAGGTTTATTGCCACTAACCTCAATATTTATTGAACCTGGTAAGGTCTTATTCTTAAATAATGCCATTAACCATGGGATTTTAGGACCGATTGGGATCCAAGAAGCAGAAGAACTGGGAAAATCAATCTTCTTCTTATTAGAAGCAAACCCCGGGCCAGGACTAGGCATATTATTAGCCTATTGGGCATTTGCCAAAGGAATGGTTAAAGAGTCAGCCCCAAGTGCGATAATTATTCACTTCTTTGGGGGGATTCATGAAATTTACTTCCCTTATGTTTTAATGAATCCGGCCTTAATCCTCGCCGCCATCGCTGGTGGAGCCAGTGGGATTGCAACCTTCCAACTATTTGGAGCCGGGCTTATTGCCCCACCATCGCCAGGGAGTATTATCGCCGTATTAGCGATGACCCCCAAAGGTGGATTTTTCGGTGTTATCGCCGGGGTGGTTGTTTCAACGGTTGTGTCTTTCTTAGTGGCATCGGTATTTGTAAAAAGATCAGCCAATAAGATGAGTGCGGATGATCTTGAAATGGCAAAAGGAGAAGTTAAGGAGTTAAAAGGAAAGCCTAAACAAGCAGAAGCTAAACAATCATTAGAGGGTATTAAAAAGATAATCTTTGCCTGTGATGCGGGAATGGGATCGAGTGCCATGGGAGCATCATTGATTAGAACAAAATTGAAAAATAATCAGCTCGATATCGAGGTTACGAATTGTGCCATTAATGACCTTCCTAAGGATGCAAAAATGGTTATCACCCATGAAAGCTTAGTTGAAAGGTCACAAATAGCGGCACCTGAAGCAGAGATTATCGGGATTAAAGACTTTTTAGATGGCTCTGTCTATGATGGCTTAATCGAAAATTTTAAAGATAAAACAAAGAGTGATTCAAAAGCTAAAAAAGATATATTAGTGAAAAAGAATATCCGATTAGGCTTAAAAAGCGTCGATAAGTATGCGGCTATAAAAATGGCCGGAGAGGCTTTAGTTGAAGGTGGCTATGTCGAGGACGCTTATATTGACTCAATGATTGAACGAGAAGATGTGGTAACAACCTATATTGGCAAAGGAATTGCGATTCCCCATGGTGTATCAACGGCAAAAGAAACAATAAAAAAATCAGGTATTTCAATCTTACAATTTCCAGAAGGAATTGACTTCGGTGGTGAAAAGGCCTATTTAGTTGTCGGGATCGCCGGTGTTAAAAATGAACACTTGGATATTTTAGCCAATATTGCGGGAACCATGGATGAAGCTGATGAAAAGATGCTTGAGAGCTTAAGAGTTTCGGATGATGTCAATTATTTCTTAAATCTCTTCGCATAAGGACCAGATAAGGGAGGCGATATTTAGTGATTAAAACAGTAACATTAAACCCAGCAATTGATAAAACGGTTGTCATTGATAACTTTAGAGTTGATGCTGTTAATCGGGTCAAAAGTTTGCGATTAGATGCCGGGGGAAAAGGGATCAATGTATCAAAGATTATTCATTCATTAGGAGGTGATAGTACCGCTAGCGGTATTATCGCCGGTAATAATGGTGACTTTATAAAAAAAGAATTGGATAAAAATCAGATTAAAAGTGACTTTATAAAAACGCCAGGTGAAACTAGGGTAAATTTAAAAGTTGTCGATTTGAAATTAGGGACCCATACCGATATTAATGAACAAGGGGTAGACCTTTCAAAAGAAACGATGGCGGCGGTAGAAGAAAAAATATTTCAAGATTTAGATGAAAATGCTATCCTTGTTCTATCGGGTAGTGTTCCGCCCTCTGTTTCTCGGGATGTTTATAAAAAATGGATTGAGCGCGCCAATAATCGGGGTGTTAAAACAATCTTAGATGCTGATGGCGACCTACTTAAAGAAGGCATTAAAGCAAGACCTTATCTGGTCAAACCAAATATCCGTGAAATTGAAAGCTTATTTGGGCGAGAAATAAATTCACTTGATGAAATAATCAAAGCGGGAAGAGAACTTTTGGCCGATGGCATTAGTATTATTGCCATCTCTCTTGGTCATAAAGGGGCCTTATTTATGACCAAAGATAAGGAAATATTTGCTCAAGGGATCAAAGTAAAAGTTAAGAGTACGGTTGGGGCAGGCGATTCGATGGTGGCGGCCATGACCTTATCCTTAGCCAACAATGATGAATTAGAAGACTTGATAAAGCTTGCTGTTGCAACAGCTACGGCCAAGGTTATGGTTGAAGGAACACAATGTGGAGAGATTACTAATATCCACCAGTTTAAAGAGCAAGTGGTGCTGACGAGTCTTGAAAAGGCTTTGAAATAATAAGGAGTGTGTATAAAATGAGAACAAGAGCAGTGAGATTATATGGAAAAAATGACTTGCGATTAGAGGAGTTTGAATTACCAGAGATAAAAGAAGATGAAATTTTAGTAGAAGTAATATCCGATAGTGTTTGTATGTCAACCTATAAGGCGGCAATTTTAGGGACTGACCATAAACGAGTGCCTGATGATGTTGATAAAAATCCGATCATAATAGGCCATGAGTCAGCCGGTAATATTATCAAGGTGGGGACTAAGTGGAAGGACCAATTTAAAGAAGGAGAGAAATTTTCCCTGCAACCTGCCCTTAATTATCAAGGGACAATGTGGTCGCCTGGTTATTCTTATCAGTATTTTGGCGGCAATGCAACACGGATGATTATTCCCCAAGAAGTAATGGAATTAGGCTGTTTATTAACCTATAAGGGAGACGCTTATTATGAGGCATCCTTAGCCGAACCCATGTCTTGTATTATTGGCACCTTTCATGCCAACTATCATACCAGTATGGGATCTTATGAACACCGGATGGGGATTGTTGAAGGAGGAACAACAGCTATCCTTGCTGGGGCAGGACCCATGGGTTTAGGGGCAATTGATTATGCCCTCCATTGTGATAGACGACCAGGCTTGATAGTGGTAACCGATATCGATGAGAGTCGATTGGCAAGAGCAAAAGAAATTTTTAGCGATGATGCTAAGGAAAATGGGATTCAACTTTTATTTGTCAATACAAAAGATATAGACGATGTTCCCGCCCATTTAAGAGCAATTACAGATGGGGACGGTTTTGATGATGTCTTTGTTTTTGCACCGATTAAAGGGATTGTCGAACAAGGTGATAAGATATTAGCTCGGGATGGGTGTCTCAACTTTTTTGCCGGTCCTACTGATACAGAATTTAAAGCGAAAGTAAATTTTTATAATATTCATTATGGGTCAACCCATGTGATGGGAACCACTGGCGGCAATACTAATGACTTACTTGAATCTTTAGATTTAACAGAAAAAGGTTTAATTAATCCCGCCGTGATGGTCACCCATATTGGCGGAATTGATGTGGCGGCAGAGACAACCCTTAACTTACCCCATATACCAGGGGGTAAAAAGCTGATCTACAATCATATTAATATGCCCCTTACGGATATAAGAGATTTTGAAGATCTGGGTAAAGAAAATAAGCATTTTGCCAAGTTAGGTGAAATTGTAAAAAACAATAAAGGGCTTTGGTGTGGAGAAGCTGAAAAGTATCTGCTAGAAAATTGGGTTTAAGTAGTTTAA
>CAZJGM010000087.1:0-6480 GCA_964545675.1 uncultured Lachnospiraceae bacterium
GCCATTCCAATAATAACGCAAGACAGTGACAAAATCGGCATTATCTAAGCGGATCAACTCAGCGATAGCCAGAGAATCAACGGTATCATAATCCCCCCAAAGGATTTGCGAATTAATAATATAGCTCAAATCCAAGTCCCCTAGAAGCCGAAACATATCCCGAATATTTTGTTCATCGACCCCAGCAAAGGCTTCATCTAAGGATAAAATCCGGGCACTGTCCTTTCTGGCTGCTTGATAGCGGGCATTAACTGCCGAAAACAAGGGAACGTACATGGCCATGGCCTTTTCACCCCCACTGAATTTAAAGAAAGCATTATTTGTCAGCTCCTTGCTAACTTGCCCAGTTTTTTTAAAAAACAATTTAAATTCAAACCATTTTCGATAATCTAAAACCTCTTTCATAATCGTATGAAAGGTCAGGTTGACATCCTCTTCCTCTAATCTTCGTCTGGCTAGGGCGATTTTTGAGCGAAAATGTTCAGAAAGTCCCTTAAGATCTTCGTCCCTTAATAGGTTTCCATCCGTTTTAAGCAGGTTGACAAGCTTTCTGGTATCCAATTGTTCATCAGTTTCAGCCTTCTTACTGGTCCACCTTAGGCTAAAGCTTAAACCCATGGATGTATCCATTTTCCCCATCAAACGATTCATATTTTCCACCCATTTTTCACTATGGAAAATCCGGCCACTTATTTTTTTACTGATGTTTTTGACCAGTATATCTTCAAACAATTCCCGATCACTTTCTTTTAAGAGTTTTTCAGTTTCGACCAAACTATCTTTTAAATAATCAGACAAATCATAGAAATCAACCACCTTGCCAGCGACCTTGGCGGTAATATTTAGGCGTTTTCTTGTTTGATCGGCTTTTTCTTCCTCTTCAGTGTCATGACTTTTAGCTTCAAAAATATACTGGCTATTGACCGAATAGTCACGAAGATACTGACTATTTGTATTTAGATGGTCAAAAAGTCGCTTAGTAATTTCTTCTTTATCCTGTTTGATCGGATTTTCTTCTAGAAGTTCAGAAGCCATTTGGACTAAATCCCCTTGCTCAAATTTAAGGACATAAGCCAGCTTTAGTTCTTCGACAAAGGCATCCTTTAGAATCTGATAGACTTTTTCAAGATTTAAAAGAGTGGCTTCTAAATTTTTTAGGTCCTCGGTCCAGTATTCTACTTTCGATCGTTGCCTCTCTAGGCACTTCAGTGCTTGCTCTTTTTCGCCCGGCCCATCCCTTAAAGTGATCAGGCATTGCTCTAGTTCTATTTTAATGGCCTGGTAGTCGGTCAATTTTAATTGGTCATTCAAATTCTTAAGCGTCAGGTCTAAAGCAGTCGTTTTTCTCCTAATCCCACTAATTTCATAAAGAAGATCATCAATTTCCTCAAGCACTTCTTGGTAGCGACTTTCTGCTAGCCTTAAATCACTCAAAACATGCTTTAAGTGAATTTTTTCTTTATCTAGGGAATGAAGTTCCTCTAAATAAGCTCCCCCTGCAATCTCCGCCTCACGATAACTGTCTAGATTTAGTGGCAGTGAAATTCTGCGTGTAAGACGATAAACGACTTCTTTTATTTTATTCAAGCTTTGATAAAGAGTTTTTTCCTCATTGGTCTTTTTTGCCACTGCTTGTGAAGACATTTGGTAGTTAAAATCGGCCTGTTTAACCATATTAGCTGCCGTGATCAGATCCTCCTCAGGCAAAACATCTAAAAATTCCTGATTCAAGCTTTCGATTTCCGCTTTTATTTTACTTAAGACTTTTTCCACAGCACTTAGGTCATTCGTGATTAGGGCCAATTCATCTTCTAGTTTTTTTTGTTTTTCTTGCCGATATTTTTTTCTAGCCGAAGAACCGATGAATTTAGGTGATTCTAATTGACTGGCCCTTCCTCTTAAAATGCCTAGGCGATAATTCCCCTTTTCATCGATATGGGTATGGTGGCTTCCATCAATAAGAATACTCTTTAGTAGCTCTTCAGCCTCCATTGCCCAAATATCATCAAGGGACTCGTCGACTTTCAGATACTGATTTATAGTATGGGCCATAAACTGGGGCGATGGGAAAAGATACTTGTCTGCCATCAGGTCAGGCCCTAATTTTTTCCGAAAAGCCTTGGGAATAATCAAGGCATCGAGTAGGCCCATCTCAGTCATCGCTTCTTCAATGGCTGCTTGGCTGGCCTGATCGACACCCTTTATATAATCCAGTGCCTGATATAAAGGTATGTGGGGAATCCCTAGGTCTACTAGTTTTTGCCTATTTTTTTTAATCGCCTCTGCCCTAAAGGGTTGTGGGTCTTTGATCTTTTTCCAATCATTAAGCTCTGCTTCTTTTTCTTTTTTTAGATGGTCTATTTTTGACCATTGAGCTTCTTGTTTATAAAGAGCCGTCCTTTTAATATCTTCTAGCCTCTTTTGTTCAGCACTAAGAATCTGAGAAATATCAAAGAAATTACTGCTTGGTCCAAATTGCCTAATTTGTCGAGAAAGCTTATTTAAAGCCTCACTTGACATGATATACTCCTGATTCGTCTGATTTTTTTGATACAAGCTTTCCAAACTTTCATCTTGAATATCTATCAATTGGCGATTAGCCGCTTTAAGCTGGCCTTCTTTTTGGGCCCATTCTTTTTTTAATTCATCCAATTCCATCAATAATTTTTCATAAGCAGCTGATATTAGCTTTTCTTCTTCTAAGCTTTTAATTGCTTGATTAAGTATCTGTCTGTGTTTTTTTAGACTACTAAAAACATAGGAAAAATCAAAGGCTGCCCTAATATCTTTTTTGACATCAGCGGACATAAAAGCTTGTTCATCAAAAGCAAGGGTTTGGGCCAAAACATCCATTTCCGACAACCGCTTTAAAATATCTCTTTCCCCGGCTTCAATCTCCTGTCGGCAGTCCCTTATCTGATCATCTAGGTCGTGCTCTTGGTGTCTTTTTGTTTGATGCTGTGTTTCCTTATCTCGGCTCTGCTTGGTCAATTCCGCAAAGTCTTTTTCCTTTTGGACAATTTTTTCCCGAATTTTTAAGCTATCATGACTTTCAAGCTCCAGTTTTTTGGCTAGTTGGGTCTGTAAAAGAATTTCCAAATCGTTGATTTTTTCTTCTAAATCGCCAATCTCTATTAGGGTCTGATCTATTTCTTTTGTTTTTTTATCTTTTAAGCTTTTTTCTTTTTCCAGTTGCCGGTGATGGTCCTGAAATAAGGCCGCCTTATCGCAAAGGATAAATTTATTATAGCGATCAAAGGCCTGTCTAATTCGATCGGAAGCCCCCTTACATTCCTTTAAAACCATCAGTCGACTCTTAATATCATCCATGTTTTCAATGGCCTCAGACATGGGTCTAAGGTCATCTTCTGATAGGGCTTGCAGTGAGTTTTCCATGATCTCATAGATAACTGTCGGCTTAAAGCCTTTAGAAAGCTTGGGGCTACGAAGCTGTACTAATAATTTCACCAATTCATCGTACTCATCCAAATCATCAAAACCAAAGATCAAGTCATTGACTAGTTTCATATAATTTTTTTGGCCCACTACTAGTTGACCACCATCGCCAATCCGATTTTCTAACTCCTTCATGGTCAAGGGTATTTTTTCACCCATTTGTTTATATAAAAAGAAATCCTTCCCCACCGACCGGCCATCGGTTATCGAAAAGCCCCAAGATTTAAGCGGTTTGCCTCGTTTTGCCTTAAAGCCCATTCCAATTGTCGCAATATTTTGCGAGTGTTTCTTTTTAAATTCCATAAAAAGATATCCGATTGACTCATCCTTTTCATCTTCTCCCAAGATATAATCCTCTATTTTTCGTGATCGTGATCCGAAGGGATCAAGACGTTCGGGACTTTTATTGCCATCGAGCAGAAGGGGAATAAAGCTTTGCATGGTTACTGATTTTCCCGATCCATTCGAACCACGTAAAAGCAAGCGTCCTTGAGAAAAATCAAAGCTTTCCTCATCGTAGTACCAGAAATTTATCAGTCCTGCTCGATTAATGATCCATCGATTATCCTGCATCTTTTGTCCTTTCCTTTTTCACATCTTCCGGATAAGCACCGCTAAGTTTTCCAGTTAAGGGCAAGATTTCGATTTCTCGTCCCTGATAGCTTTGCCTTATCATCTTAAACTCTTCCATATACATAAGAAGATTTTCAGCCAAAGCAGCCACTGACATTTCCCGAAATTCCTTACTCCAATTCTTACCCACTTTTTCTTTTAGCTTAAGTACCCATTCATCAAAGGCTGGCCGAGACAGGGTAATTCCACCCTCTGAATTGATAAATAGTTGCTTTTCATCTAGGGCCTCTCGAATCATCCCTGCAAACAAAAGGGTAATATCACAAATAACTTTAGTATTTGGAAACCCATCCTTTATATTTTTTTCGCTAGGCACCACCACCATAGCCATGTTTTTATGTACATCAAGTTGATAGTCCAAGTATTTTGAAAAATCACCTTCGATCACTCCCCGCTGTTTTTTAATGTAATCATAATCGACATCATCGGCCCCCTGTGAATAAACGGCTGGCTCCATTAGCAATTTTCGATAAACCCGGTGCCTGCGAATAATCCCCCGATCGGTATTCAAGTCACCCCATTCGGCCTTTTCTAGATCTTTAAAATTATTAAAACCCATCATATCACTGGTAAAATGGCGAACAAAATAACGTGATAAGCCGGTGCTTTCATATAAAACCTCCGCTTCATAATGGTGGGCAAATTTCTGATCATCCCCATCATTAACTTTCATCAGCCCCAGATCTTGAGCAAACCGCAATACCTTGATTAAATGTTTGCGGTGGCTATATAGGGTCCAGTCAATTCTATCCTTACCTAGATTATTGCCAGCGATAAATTCGGTAATTTCTGATAAGACAAATTGTTCATCCCGAGACCGATCTTCTAAAAACATTAGCAGCAGACAAAGAAGGATATATTGCATCTTATCGGAAAATTCCTGAATCCCCATAAAAGACTCAGCCGAACCGGGGATTTTCTCTAATTTGATTAAATGCTGGTTCATCATAATCCGATAACCGAGTTTTTCATTAAGAAAGTTTTTAAACTGGGGAATCCTATCTTTTACCCGATAAAACAAATCCTTGTTATCGTCTTTCACCAGCCAGTATTGGTCGAGAAGTAGTTCAAGTTCTCTCATGGTCTGCCCCCTTTCTGGTCTCTAAAAAGCGAATCACATAGGCTGGCATTTCCAAATCACCATCTTGGCATTTCAAAAGACACCGTGATTCTTTTGGCAATTCCACTTGAAAAATCCGCCCATCTTCAGTTTTTCCTTTTTTATCCACACCAGACAAACCCTTGCTTAACCATTTAAGCAGTGTTGCCCGGACATGCTGTTCGATTACCGGTAACTTGGAAAAATCGATTTGTTTGTCAATAACATAATTTTCCATGGTTTTTTCCTCAATTAATCGCTCTCTTTGGATCCGCTTTATCATCGCTTCTTTTCTTTCTTTATTACTGGCAATCGGTGTTCGTTTGGCCTTTTCACGGGCCCCACGCAGCCTTGGCCGGAGTGTTATAAGCTCCGGCCTTTCTTTAAAAACTTGACTATTAATACTTTCGGTTTCCCTGAAATGATCGGATTTAAGATGCTTCATCTGAAAAATTCCAAAGGCTAAACTCGATAGCTGATGGGCTTCTTTAATGTCATGACAGCCTTCAAAAAGCGTGGCCAGTTTACGGTATTCTTCCTTTCGGTTAATGGCCGTATTTCTACTTTCTGAAATTTGCGAGGCATAACGGGTAATTTTTCTGATAATATCGTTAGTAATATCCATCAGCCTAGCAGCCTCACTTTCCTTTCCCTTTGCCCCTAAAAACCAAGCATTAAGACTATCCCAACGGCCATAAATATTTTCACTAATGGTCACCCGGTCACTTTGGCCATCAATCCTCGGAATGGACAGTTCATAAGCAATAGCTTTTTTAAGAACCTGATCAACCTCTTCTTTTTTAAGATTCTTAAGGATTTGTTCGATGGCATAGGCATTATTTTGCAATCCTTTGACAAAATCGCGAAGATATTCAATAAATTTATCCTTAAAGACCATAAATTCCTGGGTTTTCATCATCTCTTCAGCCTTAATGGAGTATAAATCGCGAATATAATCCTGATAATTCTGATTAAGTCGTTTAAAATCACTATTAAGACTGGCCCACCAGCTTCCGGCTTCTTTTTCGCCAGCCTTTGAAAGCTTTGCCAGCTTTTTTAGTTCTTCTCGCAGCCGCTCTAAGAGACTGGGTTCTAGCGAAGCACTTTCAATGGCTAGATTTTCCAAGTGAAGGGTAAGCCTCTCAATCTCAACACTATAAGGGGTCATCTGATATCTGAATTGTTTATTCTTAAATTCTTCTACCGTTGACACCTTGGCCGTATCTTGAAAGGCTGATAAGTTTTTCCATGTTAATAAAACGTCTAAATCTTGTTTACACATTTCCATTGTA
>CAZJGM010000088.1:0-6477 GCA_964545675.1 uncultured Lachnospiraceae bacterium
ATTTGCTAGGTTTTTCCATTGTTGCCCTTGAATTTGGCTATATTTTAGTTTATCGTGCTGGCTGGGCTATTAATGTTGCGTCATTGATGGCTAATATTGGACTTGCTCTGGTGCTAGTTTTTATTGGATTTTTGTTTTATAAAGAAAGCATTAATGCCTACCAGCTGGTCGGTATTTCTTTATGTTTAGTGGGGATTATTTTTTTGAGCAAGTAATAGTCACAATTATTTTTTATTTTTGCAAAAACATAAAATGCGTGTTATAATTTTTCATGGTAATTTTTTCTTGAATAATGAGATAAGTATCAAAAAAGATTGATAAGGGAGGCCGTTAATGGTAAAAAATAATTTAAATCCGCCGACGAGTGTAGAAGAACAAGTGAGAAAAGCATGTGAAGCGCTTGATTTAGGTCCGGTAATTTATGAGTATTTAAAGGAGACAAACGATAATTTAAATCCGCTTACGAGTGCCCAAAAACAGATCAAAAAAGCATGTCAGGCACTTAATTTAGATCCGGCAATTTATGAATACCTAAAGGAACCCAAGCGGATGGTTGAGTTATCCATCCCGGTAAAAATGGATGATGGATCGCTAAGAACTTTTAAAGGTTATCGGTCGCTGCATAACGATGCCATTGGACCTGGGAAAGGTGGGATTCGCTTTCATCCCGATGTCAATGCCGATGAAGTAAAGGCCTTATCGATTTGGATGACCTTTAAATGCGGTGTAATGGGAGTACCTTATGGTGGTGGAAAAGGCGGCGTTACCGTTGATCCTTGTGAATTATCGCAAGGCGAGCTTGAGCAACTTTCGAGGGGTTATGTTCAAGGTCTTTATAAATATTTGGGAGAAAAAATTGATATCCCAGCACCTGATTGTGGAACCAATGGCCAGGTGATGGCTTGGATGGTCGATGAATATATAAAACTTACGGGAGAAAACCACTTGGGCACATTTACTGGGAAACCAATTGAATGGGGTGGTTCCCAAGGAAGAAATGAAGCAACCGGTTTTGGAGTCGGTGTCATAACTAGAGAAGCTGCTAAAAAAGCAGGAATAGATATGACCAAATCAACGGTAGCTGTCCAGGGGTTTGGAAATGTCGGAAGGTATACTGTTAAAAATGTTGCCCGTCAAGGCGCTAAAATTATTGCCGTCAGTGAGTGGGGTTCCGCATGTGGTACTTTCGGTTTATATAATAAAGATGGCCTAGATTTTCAAGATATGGCTGACTATATGGATAAAAACAAATGCCTTTCAGGGTATCCTAAAGGAAAACAAATCACCATGGACGAATTCTGGGCACTAGACGTGGATATCCTGATACCAGCTGCGCTTGAAAATGTTATCCAAGAGAAGGAAGCAAAAGCAATTAAAGCCAAATTAATATCAGAAGCGGCAAACGGCCCGATTACACCTGCTGCAGACGCCATCCTTAAAGAGAGAGAGATCACCGTTATTCCAGATATCCTAGCAAATGCCGGAGGGGTAACCGTTTCTTACTTTGAGTGGGTCCAAAATCGATATGGATATTATTGGTCAGAATCAGAAGTAGAAGAAAAGCAAGAAGTTGAAATGGTCAAGGCCTTTAATGATATTTGGGCTTTAAAAGAAGAGTGTAGGGTAACGGTGAGAGAAGCTGCTTATATGATTTCAGTTAAAAAGGTAGCAGATGTTATGAAACTACGAGGCTGGGTCTAATTTTAATAAGAAAGCACCTAAAAAATTAACGTGTTGAACTTAAGATGCTTGTGCTCCTTTTAATAGTCATAAAACCCATTTTATTCCGTTTATAATCGGATAAGATGGGTATTTTTAATGGTAGTAATAAATTAGCGATAAATTGATCAAAGCTATTTTAGAAAAAGAGGAGACTTAAATGAAAGTATTGGAAAATTTTGTCATTCGACAGGCTGAGAAAGACGATATGGGTTTTTTCATCTTACAGGCTAAAAAAGAAGGATGGAATCCGGGTCTTAGGGATGGTGATGCTTTTTATGATGCCGATCCGGATGGCTTTTTTATTGGTGAACTTGATGGCCGACCGATTGGCACAATTTCAGCGGTGCGTTATAATCATTTTGGCTTTTTGGGTTTTTATATTGTCGCTAAAGCCTATCGCGGCCATGGTTACGGTTTAAGTCTCTGGCAGCGTGCGATGGCTTACTTATCAGGCTGCCATATTGGCCTTGATGGCCTTGTTCTCCAACAAGGTAATTATAAAAAATCAGGATTTAAATTCCATCATCCCCACTTGCGCTTTGAAGGTTGGACATTTCCTAGGGCGAATCCTAATGAAGCCATTAAAGCCGCTAAAGCGATTGATTTTGCTAGCCTCCTAGCCTATGATACAGGTCATTTTCCCAGTCAACGCCAAGCGTTTCTTAAAACTTGGTTAGATATGGCTAATAGTCAAAGCCTTGTCTACCAAGACCAATCAGGGATTCGGGGGATGGGGACCATTCGAAAGTGTTTTAAGGGTTATAAAATTGGCCCGCTTTTTGCCGAAACACCTAAAATTGCCGAGGAATTATTTTTAAATTTGGCAGTCTTTGCTAAATCCATGCCCCTTTATATAGATATTTCCCCAGATAATGAGGATGCCCTAGACCTTGTTTTAGCTTATAAAATGAATTTTGTCTTCGAAGCAGTTCGCATGTATAATAAATTGATCCCGGAATTGCCCCAAAAGGAAATATATGGAAATACAACCTTTGAATTAGGTTAATCGCTAAAATTATGGGTAGTTTTAATATAAGGAGATAAATAGTGAAAGGCTGTGATTAAAAATAGAAAAGAGATGGATTAAAGATAAGAGGCTTTGGTTAATTTTAGGGATTACTTTGGTCATTCTTTCTGCCTGTAAAGAATCCAAAGATCAAGGAGTGGTGATGATCCAGAATTTAGATGAGCTAGAAAAAATTGAGGGAATTGGAAATATCGATCGACAGGTGGTAATTATTTATCGGGAAGAAGGCAAGGCGAGGATTAGCGACCTTTCAATCCCATTAGCTGATGTTAAGGCTGGCCGAAGCCTGTCAGAACGGATTGATTTAATTGAGCTTGACGATCAAGTTGACATAAATAATTTGATTAACCGTCTTAAGGACCATCCAAGTGTCTTGGTTGTGGAGAAAAATAGTACCGCTAAAACAATGCCAGAATAAAAAGGAGGAAACACGATGATTGTAACATGGGATAATATTAAAGCCTTGAATAATCAAATTGAAAAAGAAAATCTGGCCTACAAGGTTCATTTGAGTGATGCATGCAGTGGTCAATGTATGTGGTTAGAAGATTTAAAGCATGAGACCTTTACTAGAAATGACAAATTAGAGAATGTTATTAGAAATTACTTTAAGGCTGAAGAAAGTAAGCTTGTCTTTAGTCAAGATAAAAAATCATTTTGGACCAAAAATTAGAGATAAAAAATGGACTGTTCCCAGTCCATTTTTTATTTATAAACGTTTTAGAATTTCTTCTTTTTTAGCATTGAATTCTGCTTCGCTTAAAATACCAGCTTCTTTAAGCTGGGCTAATTTTTCAAGAAGGCTAGTGGCATCATCTTTAGCAAATCGCTGGTAGAGGTCAACCACTTTTTGGGCTTCGTTTTCATAGAGGATATTAATTGTAGTGCTTTGGTCAGTCGTTTTAATGGTGAGCTCATGGGGATTAATGCCAATATTAAGGGAAAGATCAAGCAAATTAATGGTGCTTGGCTGAGTGGTGACGGATATGATTGTCGGATAATAAAAATATTTGTTTAAGCTAATTTCTTGGTCATAAAAAAATATTTTTTTATTTGTACAGGCGACAAATTTATTTGAGTTGATGCTATCAAGCCCCCAAGCAAAATAAACAAGCAGTTCGTCCGCTTCTAAATGGCTATGAAGAATTTGAGTGGTTTCCAAATCAAGTTTTGAAAGGATGAATTGGTGGATCTGATGGGGTTTAATCTCAAAGTTTTGATTGGCCAAACGATTCAGATAATTTTTTAAAGATAATAAATCACTAGCAAGAATGTCGGCTTTAGGAACCTTAATCAAGGCAAAATCATTGATTAAAAAAATTATTTCTTGGTTGATTTCCTCGATCTTAAAACTATATAGGTCACTTAAATTCAAGTGGCCAAGACAATAAAAAGCATTGTTCTCAGGAAAAATAATTTTAAAATATAAATGGTTACTAGTCAAAAGAATTCTTTGTTCCTTTGAATCTTTATAGGTCATTAAAAATTGTTCCTGGTCTGTAAAATCTGGAAAAATTTTAGAGATATCGTCCTTAGTCTTAGCGTATTCTGGATAGAAATGAAGGCGTGAATTTGAGCCATTACTGGCAGGAAGGTATAAATCATCACAAAAAGACTTGGTAAAGGAAACGATAGTAGAAGAATCACTCGTGATCAGGCTTTTATCGTTGGGTTTTTGCAATAATTTTTGCATTACTTTTTCTTTGTAGTCGTTGATTCGGCGGTTCATTTCTTCACGCAAACGTTGTTGTTCTTCTTTTTTTAAGGCAATTTCTTCTTGGATTGAATTAAGACTGTCTTGGGCGAAATCACTAACATCTTTAATTAAATCTTTAAAACCCATAACTATTCTCCTTTGTTAATGAGGAATTATTAATGCTATTCAACAAATATTTACCCTTTATTCATTTTATTAAACAAAATTTTGAGATAAAAAAAGAAGGGGAGCCCCTTCTTTTAACTTAGCCTTTTAAAATCGCCATGGCCTCTTCTCGGTAGCAATCCATCAGATAAGGGATTTTTGTTACCCTTGCGCATTCTTCGGTTAAAGACATCAGCTCCTTACGGCTGATACTATTAAGATCAAAGCAGCGTGCCCCGGCCATAAGCTGTTGTAGACCGACACGGATTTTATCACTGAAATTATAGATACCGATGGCACCTAAGGGAACATTTTTAATTTCTTTTGAGCCGACCATGTCTTTTATTTTTTCATAACCGACAAAAATTTCTTCGACACTTGTACCATATTGGCTGACTGTTTTTGGCAAATTATTGTCTTTAATCCATTGGTCGATATTTTTACCAACCATGCCGGGGATCATTAATGCTCGGCCCATGTAAATGGCTTTTACAAAGGGGGAACCCAGTGCTAGGGCTTTGAAAACACCATCTTCACTACTGAAACCACCAGCAAAAGCAAGGTCTGGAACCCGCTCCCCTTGTTCTGAAAGAATGCTGGCAAATTCATAGGCAGCAGAATGAAGATAAAGTGACGGCATTCCCCATTCTTCCATCATTCGCCAAGGGCTCATGCCGGTTCCGCCGGGAGCCCCATCAATGGTAAGAAGATCAATTTCTGCCTTAGACGACCATTTAATAGCCATTGCCAGTTCCCGTAGGCTGTAGGCTCCGGTTTTTAGGGTGATTCGCTTGTAGCCGAGCTTGCGAAGACGGGCGACTTCATTCATAAAATCTTCTTCACCGATAAAACCAAGGCGACTATGGCGTTCAAATTCTTTAATGGCACCATCTTGGTAGGAAGCTTGGACAACCGGGTCGAGGGGGTCAGGGGTGACAATATAGCCACGTTTTTGAAGCTCAATGGCCCGTTCAATTGAATCGACCTTGATTTCACCACCGATACATTTTGCGCCTTGTCCCCATTTAAGTTCAATGGTTTCAATTTTATGCTTATTGATGATATATTCAGCAACGCCTAGACGAGTATCTTCAACATTCATTTGGATTAGGATTTCGCCTGTGCCCTTGTGATAGCGTCGGTAGGATTCGATTCGGCGATCAATATCGTGAGCAGCGACTACCATATTGTTTTTATCGAGGACGAGATCTGGATCGATGCCACAGACATTTTCACCACAGACAATGGTGATTCCAGAAAGGGCAGCACCGACGGCAAAATGTTCCCAATTTACACGAGCGATTTCGGTTGACCCTAAGGCCCCGGTAAAAATGGGAATATCCATCTTTACTTTTCGATCCCAGCCATAGTCACACTGGGTATTAACATCGGGAAATAGGGCTGTATCGGGATTACCTTCTACCCCTTTTGGCAGTCCTTTTGCACCTAAGGCGTAGCCTTGAATGTTAAAGTGAGAGTAATCGATTGGGTAGTTTTTGTCACCGCCGGCAGTAATTTCGCCAAAAGGTCCGGGATAAATGAGCTCACGACCTCTAAAAGTCGCCTTAAAGGCCTCACAATTTCCACGGCATCCGTCGATACATCTTGAGCAAATACCAGAAGATGGGACAACGCTTTTAGAGCGATTGTTAGTAAGGGTAGCATCATTTGCATTGGGTTGTTGAAGGTTCATTAAATTTTCCTCCTCGAAAATTATAATATGAAATCTGTCCAGGCTTTTTCATGAAAAATATTTACATTTTTACAAAAACTAGTTTTATATTAATATTATAGTGGTAAAAAACAAATATTGTCAGGTAAAGTCCATATAATTGTGTAAAATAAAAAGGTCACGTGACTCCTTTTA
>CAZJGM010000089.1:0-6364 GCA_964545675.1 uncultured Lachnospiraceae bacterium
CTATCAAGCTTATTTTATCAGATAAATTATATTTTTTTATAATTTTTTGTTTCTTTAAATACTTCTATCATTCGATCCATTGTCGCCCCAACAGCAGATTCTACTGCACCAAAGATGGCACCCTCTACAATTGGAGCATCAATGATCTTAATGTTCTCATCATAATCAAGCATTTCAATCGCCATTTCAGAACTCATCACGGCACTACCTAAATCAACGAGTACAACAACCCCGTCTTGTGAATAGACAGAGTCAATCGCTGCCATAATTGTATCAACATCTGTCCCAATTCCGCCATCTTTCATCCCACCTGCTGCCACTATTTGAGCAGTCGGTGCCATCTGCAAGGCCAACTCACGAGTTCCTTCAGCAATTTTTTGACTATGTGAAACAATCACAATTCCTATCATATTCTACCTTTCCTATTGGTGTGCGACTTCATTAATTGCCTGAATCAAATAAGCCGTTGAAGTTGCACCAGGATCTTGATGTCCAATACTACGCTCACCTAAATAACTTGCTCTTCCCTTTGTGGCAATAATGGTTTTGGTGTATTCAACCCCATCCCATGCTGCCTGCTCACCTTTTTCCAAGGCTTTTTTAATATCATCACCACTCTCAATCGATGCTTTTATCGCATCTACAGCGGGCATTAAACTATCGAGGATGGTTTTTTCACCCTTAACCGCTTTTCCCCTCAATTGAATACCACCAATACCCTCTTCAAGCATCTTAATAATATCATCATTAGAAAGAGAATCTTTGCCCTTAACAACGCCTCCAGCCTTTAAAAATGCCGTGCCATAGAGTGGTCCTGAAGCACCTCCAACCGTTGAGACTAAAGTCATCCCTATTGTTTTTAAAAGATCAGCGATCGATTTTTCTTCCAAAGAAGGAAGTTTTTCCATAACTGCTTTAAAACCACGACTCATATTAATGCCATGGTCGCCATCGCCAATAGCCTGGTCTAAATCCGTTAATTCTTGTCGATGTTCTGTCATTTTATCCGCATAGAGACGAATAAATGAAAGTACCTGTTCCTTAGTTGCCATTATTACTCTCCATTTTAAACTAAATTTTCATTCCGATTGTATCTGCTTCAGCGTCTAACAACTCTTTTAATTCGTCATCAAGTTTCAGCAGGGAAATCGAGGCACCAGCCATATCAATGGATGTCATATAATCACCAACAAAGGTTTTGTAAATCTTTACACCCTTATTCGTTAAAATCTGGTTAACGCGACGATTTAAGATGTATAACTCCATTGGTGGGGTTGCCCCTGAACCATTGATCATTACTGCCACTTCATCTCCTGAAGATGGATTCATATCTTTTAAGATGTGATCCATTAATGAATCAACAATTTCATCGGCTGCTTGAACTGCTTTTCGTTCAACTCCTGGTTCGCCATGAATACCAATTCCTAATTCCATTTCTTTTTCTGATAATTCAAAGCCTGGTTTTCCTGCTGCCGGAACAGTCGAGGGTTTAAGGGCAACGCCCATTGTTCGAACATTTGCAATGACCTTTTGTGCCACTTTTTGGACTGTTTCTAAATCAGCCCCTGTTTCAGCTTTTGCACCAGCAATTTTATGAACAAATACTGTTCCAGCTACGCCCCGTCGACCGGTTGTATACAAGCTATCTTCAACAGCTACATCATCATTAACGACAACATTAAGTACTTTGATTCCTTCATCTTCGGCTAATTCAGCCGCCATCTCAAAGTTCATAATATCACCTGTGTAGTTCTTAATAACTAATAATACCCCTTTACCGGCATCAACGGCCTTAATGGCTTCAATGACTTGATCAGGTGTAGGAGATGTATAAACAGAACCGGCTACGGCAGCGTCAAGCATCCCTTTTCCGACATATCCACCATGAGATGGTTCATGACCACTACCTCCACCACTAACTAATGCAACTTTGCCTGTTTTTTTGTTTGCTCTTACAAGAACATCGAATCCTTCTAAACGAGCAACATACTGAGGATGTGCTAACACAATACCTTCAAGCATTTCATTTTCAACGTTTTCAACATCATTAATAAATTTTTTCATAAGACTTCCTCCTAGAAATATTATTAGTATCTTAGCTCATTATAACATATTTGAATCATAAATGTAAAAGAAGATAAATGAAAAAAGGACATAAAAAAAATCCTTAATGAAATTAAAGAGTTTTTGATTTTTTTAAATGATTGTAATTTTTTAGTCGATTGTACCACCATTAAATTTTTTAATGGTGCGAGGAAAGGGAGTTGAACCCTCACTGCATCGCTGCAACAGATCCCTCAAACCTGCGTGTCTACCATTCCACCATCCTCGCCGACAGGATTTCAACCTGTCTTATTATTATAAGTGAAGCTCTAGCTTATTTCAAGCTTTTTTTAAATTATTTCTTTTTTAACAAATATATCCCGCTGAGTACAATAATGACCTAACGTTATTTGTAAATCATCAATGCTACCATTATTTTCGATAATCAGATCTGCTTGGATCTCTTTTTCTTTATCCGTCATCTGTAGCTTCATTTTTTTATAGGCTAGGTCCTCTGACACATGATCTCGTTTCATAATTCTCTTGGCTCGAAGGGTTTTATCGGCGACAACTACAAAAATTTCATCAACAGTATCTTGAAGATTGGCTTCAAATAATAGTGGGCAATCATAAATGATTAATTTTGTTCCAAAGCACCTCTGTTTCTTAATTTCTTTTTGATAAAGACTTTCGACCTCAGGGTGAATAATCGCTTCTAGTTTTCCTTTTGCCTCTTTATCATCGGCTATGATTATCCCCATTTTTTTTCGGTCAAAAGTCCCATCTTCTCTTATCAATTCTTGACCAAATACTTGGCCTATTTTTTTAAGTCCCACTGTTTCCTTTGCGACTGCCTCTCTGGCTAATTGATCGGCATCAATAAGGCTTAATTCATAACGTTTTTTTAAAAACGCCGAAACCACCGATTTCCCAGAAGCAATCCCACCTGTTAAGCCAATAATATACATCTTATCCCCCATCAGCTTATTTAATATCATACCAAGAGAAACCAGTGTTTACATCGACTGTTAAAGGTACTTTAAGACTAGCCGCCCCTTCCATTTCCTCTTTAATTATTCTTTTAACTTCTTCTTCCTCCTCAAGGGGTGTATCGATAATTAACTCATCGTGAACCTGAAGAATCAGATCAGCCTTTAGTTTTTCAGTCTTTAAACGATTATAAACACTAATCATTGCAATTTTAATAATATCGGCTGCACTCCCTTGAATTGGCGTATTAAGGGCCATTCGTTCGCCAGCTTGAACAAGCATTCCATTTCTAGAATTCATTTCAGGGATATAGCGCCGTCTTCCCCATATTGTTGTGACATAACCCTCATCCTTGGCTTGCTTTTTTATTGTTTCCATATAATTAAGGACCTTGGGATAACGGTTAAAATAACGATCGATATATTCTTGAGCTTCATTTCTGGAAATTCCTAAATCTTTACCTAAACTAAAGGCCTGTTTCCCATAAATTAATCCAAAATTTATGGCCTTTGCTTGACCTCTTTGGGTTCGGCTAACATCTTCTAAACTGACATCAAAAATTTCTGATGCCGTTCGGGTATGGATATCTTGTTCTTTTAAGAAAGCGTCAATGAGGTTATCATCATCAGATAAATGAGCTAATACACGTAGTTCAATTTGTGAATAATCAGCATCCACTAATATTCGATTTTTACTAGAAGGAATGAATACCCGTCTGATTTCTCGCCCCATTTCTGTTCGGATGGGTATATTTTGAAGATTTGGCGATGAACTACTAATCCGTCCAGTAGCCGCAACTGTTTGATTAAAGGTTGAATAGATCTTCCCTGACGATGAATCGACAAAGTTAATCAAGCCTCGCCCATAAGTAGAATCTAGTTTTGCTAAAGATCGATAATCAATGATTTTTTGAATAACCGGATGAAAATGAACCAATTGTTCCAAAACGTCAATATTTGTTGAATAACCGGTTTTTGTTTTTTTAATCACGGGTAATTTTAATTTCTCAAAAAGAACCTCACTTAACTGCTTAGGTGAATTAATATTAAAGGAATCAACTTCTGCTAAATCATGAATCTCTTTTGTTAAGATTTCTAATTTTTCTTCAAAGACATCAGCTAATTTTTTTAACTCCTTTTGATCGATTGTAAAACCTAATTCTTCCATCGAAGCCATTACCTTTAACAGTGGGATCTCAATCGTCTGATAAAGATCAATCATTTGAGTATCGACCAAAGCTTGTTTAAGGATCGGTTCTAAGCGTTTTATTATTTCGCAATTTTTTATCATATAGTCAGCCAAAATTTCAGGATCGATTACTTCAACTGGCATTCGTTTCTTGCCTTTTCCAAAGATATCCACTGAGCCTTTAATCTCTTCATTTAAATAATGAAAAGCCGCCGATTTCAAATCATATCGTAAATCATCTGGGCTTAAAAGATAAACAGCAAGTAAGATATCAAAGCTTTGACAAATTTCATCAATACCATGCTGATGAAAAAGATGGAGTAAAGCCTTAATTTCATGGCTAATTATCTTTATCTCTTTGAAATCTGGCCATTCTTTTAGTTGTTTGAAAAAGTCGGTTGCCTTAACCGCATCTTTATCTAAATAAACATAGCTATCGCCAATGTTTAAGCTTAAAAAAAGATCATTTTCTTCCTTGTAACAATAGATAAAAAGATAGGGTGATTGGGATAACTTTCCTAAAAATAATTGCAAGTCATCCTTTGATGTAATTAGCTTAAAGGGACGGATAAGATTATTTTCCAACGACTTATTAGAAATATTTTCATCCATCCGATTAAGGAGACTATTAAATTCCAGCTCTTTTAAAAGAGAAACACTTTCTTCATTAAATAAAGGCTGAAATCGCAGATCTTCATACTCATAGTCCCAAGGAATATCAACTGTAATGGTCCCCAGCATCCGACTTATAAAGGCATCTTCTTTACCAGCAATAATTCGCTCTTTTTGCTTTCCTTTTAAGGCATCTGTATGCTGATAAAGGTTTTCTAAATTTTTATATTCTTTAATTAGTTTTATCCCTGTTTTTTCGCCAATTCCAACGATCCCTGGAATATTATCGGATTTATCCCCCATAAGTGCCTTAAGCTCAATCAGTTCTTTGGCTTTCAAGCCATAAGTTTCTTTAATCCATTTTTTATCAACTACTTCAAGATCTGAAATCCCTTTTTTTGTATATAAAACATTAATATTTTCATCAACCAATTGAAAGGCATCCCGATCACCGGTGATAATGTCTACTTTAATCCCTTTAGTCGCAGAGATCTTTGCAAAGCTGCCAATAATATCATCAGCTTCGTAGCCTTCTTTTTCAAGGATAGTAATATTCATTTTTTCAAGTAAGTCTTTAAGTATGGGGAATTGCTCCGCCAATCCTTCCGGCATTTTTTGCCGTCCCCCCTTGTAGTCTTTATAAGCAAGATGCCTAAAGGTCGGTCCCTTTAAATCAAAGGCAACCGCAAGGTAATCAGGTTTAAATTCTTCTTGAATCTTAACAAGAATATTAACAAAACCATAAATGGCATTGGTTGGCAAGCCTTTTGAATTATTCATCTCCCGAATTGCATAAAAAGTGCGGTAAATTAGACTATTACCATCAATTAATATTATTTTCACATAAAACCCCTTTATCTTTAAAAATAGAACAAACAAAATGTTTGTTCTATTTTTATTAATTCTATTTTATCTTATCTTCAATTTTTTTAAGACTATCCTTATCAATATGGCTCTTATTTGCCTTAACTAAGTCTATCTGGCTTTCAAATAATTGGTTTTGCAAATCTAAAATCGTTTTACGATTTGTCTCACTCTCTGCCTTTCCTTGCCTTAGGTGTTCACGATATTGTGTCAATAATTCTTCTTTTTCGGCCAATTCTTTTTTAAGCTGGTTTTTTTCTTGTTCAAGAGTCGAATATTTTACTTGTTCTGCGGCAATTAAGTCTTTTGCATTTTTCAACTCTTCTTTAAAGCCTTCAATTTCGCCAATTTCCTCAATCTTTTGTTTCTCTGCGTTTTTAATATCTTCTTGTGCCAGCATTAATTTTTCGGTAATATTCATGCAGCCTAAAATGGCGATTCGAATATGATTGGTAAAGGGATTGGCTGTTTTAACACGTTCAAGCTCATGCTTAACATAATCAGCTACCTCTGCGATATGTGCTTCATTTCCATCCGTCTTTAGGTTAAATTCTGTATCTAAAATTTTCAATTCAATAATTGATTTTTCAGGCATCTCTATCCTCCTGTAATCTTATAGGTTTATAGGTTCATTATATGTAAAAATTTATAAATATACAATTAATTT
>CAZJGM010000090.1:0-6326 GCA_964545675.1 uncultured Lachnospiraceae bacterium
GCAGAAAAAAAAGCCCAAACTTTAGACATTGATGTCCTCGATCTGGTCGTTTCAGAAAATAATTACATTGCTCGAAGCATTTATGATAAAATGGCTTATCAAACAGAACGACGGCAATTAATTAAAAAACTAGACTGATTTGGACGAAAAAACAGAGTAAGGGGGGCTAACCTTGAAAAAAGCATTGATGATGGCATCTGTTGCTGGGATGATCGACGGCTTTAATCGGGATAATATGACGATTTTACAAGAACTCGGTTTTCAGGTGGAGATTGCTTGTAATTTTGAATATGGGAGCCAGAATAACCAAGATCGGGATCAAAAATTTCGCCTAGAAATGGAAGAAGCAGGGATTAAGACCTATCAACTGCCAGTCCCACGAAGTCCGATCAAGTTAAGGGCAATTTTTCGAGCCTACCGAAAAATGGAAAAAATTTGTAAAGAAAATCGCTATCAACTGGTCCATTGTCATTCTCCGGTCGGTGGGGTGGTGGCCAGATTCGCTTGCCTGGGCCAGCGAAAAAAAGGGACGAAGGTGATTTACACCGTTCATGGCTTTCACTTTTTTAAAGGGGCACCACTAAAAAATTGGCTGCTGTATTATCCGGTTGAGCGTTTTATTTCCCGTTTTACCGACCTTTTAATTACAATTAACAAGGAAGATTATAAGCGGGCTCAAACTTTCCATGCTAAGAAAGTAGCCTATATTCCCGGAGTTGGCATTGATGTGGTTAAATTTAAGGAAGCTAAAAAAGGTCGTAAGCAAAAAAGAGCAGAACTGGGAATAGAAAAAGATCAAATTGTTTTTTTATCAGTTGGTGAATTAAGGGTTTTGAAAAACCATGAAACAGCAATACGGGCTATGGCAAGGCTTAAAAATAAAAATTTTACCTATCTGCTTGTTGGCGATGGGGACCTGCATCGCTATTTAGAGGAATTAGCCCAAAGCCTAGGGATTGGTGATCATGTTCGTTTTTTAGGCTATCGACAAGATGTTGCAGAAATTTGTGGGGCAGCTGATATTTTTGTCTTTCCATCCCTTCGAGAAGGCCTATCGGTAGCCTTTATGGAAGCCATGTCGGCAGGACTTCCGGTTGTTGCCTCGAAAATTCGGGGCAATGCCGATTTGATTGAGAACGGCAAGGGTGGCTATCTGAATTCGCCTAAAGATATAGAGGGTTTTTCTAAAAGCTTGGACAAGCTAGAAAATAATTCAAAAATAAGAAGGCTAATGGGTGAGCGAAATGCAGTTGAAATTATGAAATATGATCAAAAAATTGTCAATCAAAAGATGAAAACACTTTATTTGATTTAAGGAGAAAAAATGAAAATACTTCATGTTTTAAATACTGGAAACCTGTCTGGAGCCGAGAATGTGGCAGCCGATCTTTGTATGATGTTTGAAGGTGAACATGAGATGATTTACTGTTCACCCGATGGACCAATCAGAGAAGCTCTTTTTAAGCGGGGGGTTAACTTTATTCCAATTGAAAAAATGAGGGTTGAAGCCTTAAGAGCAGTGATCCAAGCGGTCAAACCGGATTTGATTGATGCCCATGATGTGAAGGCAACAGTGGCAACTTCCTTGGCTTGTGGGAGGATTCCTTTTGTTTCCCATCTTCATGTCAATCAAGATGATATGAAAAAGATAACAACAAAAGCTATTTTATACCGCCTGGCAAGTAAAAAAGCAAAAAAAGTTATTGCCGTTTCTCAGACCTGTATCGATGACTATATTTTTAAAAAGTCAATTGCAAAAAAAACGATTGTCTTAAAAAATATTATTTTTTCAAATCGTTTGGAAATCTTAATGGATCAGGCCCATGATGACCTTAAATATGATTTTGTTTTTCTAGGACGCTTAAGCCATCAGAAAAACCCCCAAAGACTAGCAGAGGTGGCAGTGGCTGTCCTCAAGCAATTGCCTCAAGCTCGTTTTGGGGTGATTGGTGAGGGTCCTTTAAAAGAGACTATGGAGGCGATTTTTAGAGAAGCTGGTGTTGACCACCAAGTCGTTTTTACCGGAAATTTGGCGATTCCCTACAAAGCCATTAGCCAGGCAAAGGTCATGTTGTTTTGCTCTCGATTTGAGGGGACACCGATTTCTGCCTTAGAAGCCATGTATTTTGGCCTCCCGATCGTAGCGACAGCTACAGATGGTTTAGTTGATTTAATTGATCACGGTGTCACTGGCTATTACTCCGATAGTGATGAAAAATTAGTCCAGTATCTGCTTAAAATTATCACAGATGAGTCCTTAAGAAAAGCCTTAGCAGAAAATCAAAAGGTTAAATTTCAAAAGATTAATAATCAAGAAGACTATCAAAAAAAGATCAATGCCATTTACAAGGAAGCGATGATGATTTAAGAGAGCAAAAAAAGATAGGGAGTTTGAAAGGGTTAAATATGACTGACATTGCCAGTAAAGATTCGCTAAACATCGAACATTTATTAATTGCATTATTCCCCGTTTTTTCGCTTTATAAATTTATACCTATACCGGACTGGGGATTTTTTATATTGATCCTGATTCTATTTTTTCGGGTGATCAAACAAAATCTGTTGGTAGAGATTAATATGGGTTTTTTTTATACTATGTTGATCTTAAGCCTCTTAAATCTTTTTATTGGCATCCTTAAATATCCGGACCTGACCAATACCATTAAAAATACCATTTCAATGCTTATTTTCTTACTACTGTCTAGTTTTTATTGTTCGCCAGGTTTTATAGACGGTGAAAAATTTTATAAGGCTTGTAAAATAGTGGCTATTGCCGCAACTCTATTTCTAATGATTCAATTCATTGCCTACTATGGCTTTGGGATTGTCATTTCTGGGGAGGTTCCTTTTTTAACGCCAGCAGAAAAAGGATTTGTTTCGATTGGCTACGGAAGACCCAATTCATTTTTTTATGAGCCAGCCCATTACGCCATCTATGTTGCACCTGTTTATGCCATGGCGATTTTATGAAAAGAATATAAATTGATGGTGTTTTTATTTATCGGGGTGGTTTTATCAACGAGTACGACCGGCATTGTTTTATTGGTTTTGATTCCGATTCTGATTAATATTCGAAATGTAAAATTGCTGGCTTATCTTTTTATATTTCTCTTACTGGGCCTTGTTGGCTTCTTCTATCTTCCTGATTTTTTAAGTGAATCAATTGCTAAATTGACATTTGAAGATTTAACCGGCAACATTAGAGTCTTAGGAACCTTTACTTTTTTTCAGTATTTTAAATTGCCGGAATGGGTCTTTGGGGTAGGCATTAACCGCTTGGCCGAATTTTTATACCAAAGTGGTGAAAATTATGGGCGAAATTATGCCAATTCTTTAGTTTTTATTATTTTATCCTTTGGTTTATTGGGGGCTGGTGTTTTTTTAAATCTTCTTATTAGTCTGTTTAGGAATTTAAAGGGAGACAGACGGATTATGTGGTTTATTCTCTTATTTGTTTTAGCGAGTGATCAGATCCTCTTTAATCGGAATCTCCTTTATTTGTTTATTTGGGTTGTCATTGTCTCAATTCCACCTTTAAGTGGCAGAGAATTGAACAAATTAGAGTGATTGTGAAAGGAGTTGAAAAATGTTAAGACCCCTTATCTCGGTAATTATCCCGGTTTACAATGGCCAAGAACGCTTAGCCATGTCGATTGAATCGGTCCTTAATCAGACTTATGAGAACTTTGAACTTATTTTAATTGATGACGGCTCAAGTGATGATTCGCCTAAAATTTGTGATGATTATCAAAAAATAGATTCTCGTATTTTGGTCATTCATCAAGCAAACAAACGAGTCAGTGCGGCTAGAAATCGTGGCCTTGAAATGGCTAAGGGAGATTACATTACCTTTGTTGATGCTGATGATACCATTGACCCCTTAGCTTTTGAGACGAGCATGGCAGTATTTGAAAAACAGCCAGTTGATATGGTAATTTCGGGAATGTTTTTTGATTATTATCAGGATGGAAAACTTCAAAAAAGTCAGCGGCGGTCGGTTGATAGGCAAATCTGCTTTGATCTAGTAGATATTAAAGCTTATTTTTTTGATTTGGCCAGTCAAAATTATCTTGTTTCAATTTGGAACAAGGTAATTCGGGCAAGGATTATTAGAGAAAATAATCTTTGTTTTGAAGTGGACATGTCTATTTTAGAAGACTTTAAATTTGTTTTAGATGTCCTTGAAAAAAGTCAAAGTCTTTGTGCAATTCCCCAAGCCCATTATCATTATTACCACGACGTGAGTCTCTCTGAGATGAAAAGACGGCCACGAATTGATTATTTTCGAAATTTTCAAATTCTTGACCACAGACTCAGGGCCTTTTCACAAAGTTATTCCCTAGATAAGCAAACAAATGAGGCCCGTATCGATGGAATGATTTTTCGTTATTACTTGACAGCGGTTGAAAAACTTTATTCGGGATCGGGTCGTTTTTTAGATAAGTACGAGGATATGAAAAAATTGATGGGCCGAGACGACGTTTGCATGGCCGCTAAAAACGCTCAGGTAAGTGGCTTTCGCTTGCGGATGGTCCTGTTTTTGTTTAATAAAAAGAGTTTCAGATTTTTAGCAATTTTATTTTTTCTAAATGATTGGTGGGATCAGATTAAAAAGTCTTAAGATAAAAAGGTGATTAACGATGTCCAGAACGACGAATTCGATTAAAAACATTCAATATGCTGTCGCTGGACAGGTTTTTGGCCTGCTAGCAAAGTTTGTCTCTCGACTGGTTTTTGTCCGTATTTTAAGTGCTGAATATTTAGGAATTGATGGGCTTTTTACTAATATTTTATCGATTCTGTCCTTGGCGGAGTTAGGCGTTGGTACAGCTATTGTCTATAGTCTTTATAAGCCGATTGCCGAAGATGACATTGAGAAAATTAAGTCCTTGATGGATTTATTTAAGAAAACCTACCGGATTATTGGCCTTGTTATTATGGTTTTAGGCCTGATGCTTACCCCCTTTCTTGACTATCTGATTAAAGAAATGCCGGATGTCGCCTATATTCGCTTTATCTTTGTTATCTTTGTCTTAAATTCCGCGGTTTCTTATTTTTATTCCTATAAACGCTTTTTAATTATTGCCAATCAGAAAAAATATATTGCTACCCTTTATCGTTATGCAGTTTTTGTATTAATGAATGTGATTCAAATTATCATCCTAGTAATTACGGGTAATTATATTTTGTTCTTATTGGTTGAAGTCTTATCGACCTTTTTTGAAAATCTATTGGTCTCTCGAAAAGCCGATCAGCTCTATCCTTATTTAAAGGAAAAAAATATTGATAAACTGGCTAAAAGTGAAATGACGACGATTAAAAAAAATGTTCAAGCACTAATTTTTCATCGCATTGGTGGGGTTATCGTTTTAGGAACCGATAATCTTTTAATTTCGATCTTTATAGGAATTGTGGCGGTGGGAACCTATTCCAACTATCTTTTAGTGCTAAGCTCATTGATGATGATATACAGTCTTATTTTTGAATCCTTAACGGCCAGTGTTGGAAATCTGGGGATCACTCAATCAAAGAAAAAAAACACAGCTGTTTTTGAAATGATTAATTTTTTAGCTTTTTGGATCTATGGTTTTTCGTCAATTGCCCTATGGAATCTAGTTAATCCCTTTATTGAACTTTGGCTAGGCCCCCAATTTTTATTTGATATGACCATTGTGACGGTATTGGTGGTTAATTTTTATTTAACAGGGATGCGAAAAAGTGTTAAAGTCTTTAGGGATGCTCATGGTTTATATTGGTATGATCGTTATAAATCATTGGTTGAGGCAGTGATTAATATTTTGGTATCAATTGTTTTGGTTAATTATTTGGGGATTATCGGTATTTTTTTAGGGACGATGATTAGCACCATAACGACAAGTTTTTGGGTCGAACCCTATGTCCTTTACCGCCATGGTTTAAAGACCAGCGTTAAACCTTATTTTAGTGCCTATGGCCGTTATACCTTGTTTACCATTGTGGCAGCATTGCCAACGGCTTATTTCTGTTCATTCTTTAAGGAGGCGGGGTTTTTATACTTTGTTGCAAGAGCCTTTATTTGTCTGATTATTCCCAATTTAATATTTTTTATCATCTTTAGAAAAGATATTAATTTTTTGTCGCTTAAAGGCATTGGTAAAAATCTTATCATCGGTAAAATTTTAAAAAAGAATCATCTACCAAAAGAATAGAAAAATACGACTTGATTTAAAAAGGAGATTTTAAAATGAATATATTAGTAAGCGGTGGGGCTGGCTATATTGGTTCACATACCTGCGTAGCTTTAGCTGAAGCAGGCCATAAGATTATCGTTGTTGATAATCTAAGCA
>CAZJGM010000091.1:0-6248 GCA_964545675.1 uncultured Lachnospiraceae bacterium
GTTCAAGGGGTTGATGTCCTGAATATCAACGAACTGGCCAATGCCGTCAAGCCGATTGTCCTGCCGGGTGAAGAAATGAAGGTCCTCCTGGTTAAGGGCGGCAAGGAAAATAACCAAGCCGTGGCCTATTTAGACGATGGAACGATGATTGTGGTGGAGAATGGCAAGAAGTATATGGGGAATACGATTATCGTTTTGGTCACCAGTATCTTGCAAACCTCGGCCGGACGGATGATTTTTGCCAAACCAAAGAAATAAGGAATTATATTTATGTGCCGGTACTTTGTGCCGGTATTTTTTTATGAAAAAAATAGTTAAAAAATTTTTACAAAAAGTTAAAGTTTATTTTAATGTCGATCTTTGGAGTGTTATTTATGGGGTCTATGCCGTTTTGCCGATGATGCGGAAGCAAGGACACGGCCATATTATTACCACCTTATCGCTAGCCGGACTAATGCCGACTCCTTATCAGATGATTTATGCAACAACTAAATATGCCGTTCGGGCCCTTAGCGAGTGCTTGCGCTATGAAATGGCCCATGAAAATATTCGCTTCTCCTGTATCTGTCCGGGCAATGTGGCGACACCGGTATTGCCTTGCCCTATATGGACAATATTAAGGTAATTGGAATCACCCTAATCATTAACCTTGTTCTGGCCAGTCTTTTTAATTTTTACAAGGAAAGCATCACCCTTAGTGATTTGCTGATTGATTCGGCCCTACTCAGTGGCCGGATTCTCAATTATGCGATCTTTCGCTTAATTCAGCCGGATGTGCTTAAAAGTAAGAAAGGAAGGGATGTAAATGAGCCAAGTCGTTATTAAAAATCCCATGCCAAAGATTTTGGTCTATAAAGAAATCTTTGATAGTGTGGCCTCAACTCTGGTCCAGATGCTCATTTTTAACCCCTATCTGGAACCCTATGTTTTAGATGGCAAACGCTCGATTGTTAGCGAAGCACTTTTTGTTTCCCTTTTGACGACCTTAATTGTTGCCATATCGGTATCGAAGAAGATCCAAAAAGGCCGTTTTAATGGCGAGATTCCGGGCTTTGAAAGGGGCAATAACTATCTAATGAAACTACCAAAAAAGGGGTGGTTATTGGGTTTAGTCCTTTCGCTGGTGACGATCCCCCTAGGGATCTTTACCTTCTTATTGATCTTTAACTTTTATGGCTTTGAGAGTTGGTCTTTTTATCAGTTCTTCTGGGTCAAGTTTGTCTATGCAAGCTTGCTTAGTAAGGGGCTGGTGAAGATATTAATTTTGAGAAATCTACAGCCTGATTGCGCACCGGGTGTGCGGAAGCGGTAAGAAAAAAGAGTAAATAGGGATAGTAATTGGACAAGGCACCGCTGGAAGACAGGGGTGCCTTGTTTGTTGTGGTTATAAATTTTGATTTAAGTAGAATTGTTAGTGTTAATCGGAAACGTATTCATTTAATGGTTTGATGGGATAGATATTATTGGGCATTTTATCAGTGGTGATATAACCAGGTTTTGCAGAAATTAATGCTGGGATTCGATTGATCAGATTAGAACAGGTGAGTTCAACGGTAGCAGGGCGATTGACATTGATAGTGGTTTCAGGTTCCCCATAAAAAGTCCAATCATTTCTGTCGAAATCATCGGAAGCATAAACTTTGCCGATACATTCGGTTTCAAGAGTAATTCCTTCTTTCGTTTCGGTGATCACAACAGCACGCATTCCCGTTGGGTCGCCAGCCTTAACAGCCATTCCTAGAGTAGATGAGTGTAAATCCTCATCGTGAGTGGTAGGATAGCATTTCTGCACTTGTGAAATAGGTGTTAAACCCATTTTACTACAAAGCCAGCCATTTTGATTCCACATATAGCTGGGTACATATTGACCGCTTTCAACTAATTTTTTTTGTTCATCAGAGCTTAAATCATTATAGTTACCGATTTCTTCTTCAAATGTCTTGGTACTTAAACCAGCACCATGACCTTTAGCTAAGGCAATTCCATAATCTTCAACATTATAGCTACTAATACCTGTAATTTTTGATATTCTCTGCATCGATCCTGCCAAGGTATCGATTAAAACGCCCCAGTACATGTCGGGATAACCACTACCAGAAAGACTAATTTTATTTTTCTTAGCCAATTCATCGAGTTCTTTTGTAATTGTTGGCGATGAATTCCAAGGATAAATGGCTTCTTCACAGGTTGAAATAGCATTAACACCGTTTTCAGCACAAGTTTTAAAAATATCTTTAATATCTGCCATTGTACTCATTGTAGCTACAACGCAAACATCCGGTCTCAATGCTTGAAGCGTTTTACTAGTTTCTTTAGCATCAGAAACTAGGATACCAGTTTTATCATAGCCGATTAGATCACCAATATCTTTACCAATTACATCTGGATTCACATCAAAGGCAGCAACAATATCGACATCTTTTTCGAGCATATAACGCATCAAAAAAACACTCATTTTTCCACAACCATACTGGACAGCTTTAATTTTCCGTTTCATAACAGACCTCCTCGTATATTTTATAGCAACAACTGCTATTATAATTAGTATACACCTTTGTCTTACCCAAAAGTCAAGGCTGCAATTGCTTTGGGAGTATTGGTATTTGAATTTTATAAAAAAGATGACGAGGTGCTTCACCAAATCCTGGAAACTCTTCGATCACTTCACAGACATAGTCACCAGCAAGTTGATAACCAGCAATGGTAAGCCCTTCGAGTAATCGTTCGGCATATTCTGCTTCTTTGGTAAAATCCTTGCCACATAAACAGATGTATAATCCTTTAGGCAAGGTTTCGAGATCGCCAGGCCCATCATAACTGTCCTCAACAAAGAAAAAGACTTCGTTAGAAAAAAGATGGTTTTTTTCTAAATAAACCTTTCGAATTAAGGTACCAGCATTAAAAAAGTAACAGGCGGGAAGATCGTTTTCGATTAAGCAATTTTTTAATTCACGGAGGATTAATTCATAACCGCTAATTGATTCTTCAAAAATATTTCCACCTGTTTGATATTTGAAGATTCGTCTTGAGGGAATTGATTCAAAAAATAAGCTGCCATCTTGAGGCAGATACTGACACCGTTGATGATTAAAGATCATTCGTTCGATTGAATAGTAGCTTTGTTTTAAACATTGGATATTTTTGGCAATGATTGTTTGTTGTTTTTGGAGTAACTTACAAATTGCTTCAGAATTAGTAAGATTAAGGTAATGCCCAATTTCTTTAAGGCTTACGTGATAAGACTGGAGAAGCTGAATCATATCAAGCCTAGCACATTGATTGATATGATAGTAGCGATACCCGCTTTCCTGGTCAATGTAAAAAGGATGAATGAGACCGAGTCGATCATAGTGGCGTAATGTTTCGGTGGTGACATTATTAAGCTTGGCCATTTGTCCAATGCTTAGTCGTTGAATATCCATAGAATCCTCCATTTTAATTTAGGTCTATATTCAATATTTACCCATAAAAAGTGGTTTTAAAGAAAGAGGTATCTTTAATTAAAAAACTACAAATTTACAAGAAAAAATAAAAAGGCGATAATTTTTTGTGTTAGGTTGGAATAATAGTGAGAATGACGTATAATTAAAAGCAAACGATTAAACTAATATTTTTAGATAAATGAACAAGATTGGAAAGCCATGGGAAGCTATCAGATAAGCAAAACAATAAATCAAAATTGCGTGACTGGCCAAGAGGACCACCTTTATCCTTATTTGAGCGATGCCATAGCCCGAGCCATTAAAATTGATCTGAATGTCTCTTTTTTAATGGTATCAGGGGTTAAACTGATCTTAGAGGATCTAAAAAAAGCGGCCGATAAGGGCTTAGTGATTCGCATTCTTTGTAGTAATTATCTTAATATTACCCAGCCGGAAGCCTTGTATCTCCTTAAAAGCGGCTTGGGAGACCGACTTGACCTTCGCTTCTATAAGTTTACTAATAAGTCATTTCATGCCAAAGCCTATTTCTTTACCTACCCCGATTACCAAGAGGTTTTTGTCGGGTCATCAAATTTGTCTAAATCAGCCCTGACGACTGGGATTGAATGGAATTACCGGATCAATTCCAAAGACCAAGAGAGGGATTGTCAGTTTTTTAAGAAAAGCTTTGAAGACTTATGGGCTAACTTCTCCATCCCACTTGATGACGACCAACTAAGAAAATACGCCAAACAATGGATACGACCTAAACTTTATCAGCAGGTCCAAGCCGATGAAGAGGGGATTGACCTTGAAAAGACCGACGACCTAGGTGCCCGAGTGGCCCAAGACCAAGCCGCTTTTGTAATTGATAGGCAGGCTTTGTCACCACTGATCCCCTTTCCCCAGCCGATTGGCCCTCAAGTGGAAGCCCTCTATGCTTTAAAGAACTTTCGGGCGGAAAAGCTTGACCGGGGTTTAATTGTCGCCGCCACTGGAATTGGAAAAACTTTTCTGGCGGCCTTTGATTCCCGAGCTTTTAAGCGGATTCTTTTTGTGGCCCATCGCCAGGAGATCCTCACCCAAGCCAGAGAGACCTTTAAATGTGTCCGACCGGATAAGACCGTCGGTCTCTTTGATGGGACCAATAAGGAGACCCAGGCCGAGATCATCTTTGCTTCAGTTCAGTCCCTAGGAAACAAAGCCTACCTTGATCCGACTTATTTTGAGCCAGAGGCCTTTGACTACATTGTCATTGATGAATTCCACCACGCCGTCTCAGATTATTATCAGAATATCATTGACTATTTTAAACCTGAATTTCTCTTAGGCCTAACGGCCACACCGGAGCGAATGGATAATCAGGATGTCTTTGCTCTTTGCGACTATAACCTAGTCTATGAAGTCCGCCTAAAAGAAGCCATCAATCGAGGCTGGCTGGTCCCTTTTCGATATTATGGCATCTATGATGAATTAGACTATAATCAAGTCCCAATTAAAAATGGCCGCTATGATGAAAACGAACTGGCCCTCCTTGCCAGCGTCAAGAGTCGGGGCAATTTAATTGTCCAGCATTATGGTAAGTATGACAGCAAACGGGCTCTTGCCTTTTGCATCAATCGCAGTCATGCCCTCTATATGACCGCCTACTTTAGGGGCCAAGGAATCGCCGCTTGCGCCGTCATTAGTGGGTCGGTAGCAGCTGATCAGGCAGACTTGGTTTATGATCGGAAAGTAGCCATAAAAGACCTTAAAACAGGTCGTCTCAAGGTGATTTTCTCAGTCGATATGCTCAACGAAGGCGTGGATATTCCAGAATTGGATATGGTTCTTTTTTTGCGACCGACCGAGTCGCCGATTGTTTTTCTCCAGCAATTGGGGCGAGGCCTGCGGAAAACAAAGGGGAAAAAGTATGTCAATGTCTTAGACTTTATTGGCAACTACAAAAAGGCTAATTTATTACCCTTTTTATTGACCAGCCAAGGCGGCCATTCGGAATCAGGCCAAGGGCGCTTGCCCCGAGAAGATGATTACCCAGAGGGGTGTTTTGTCGATTTTGATTTTAGACTGATTGACTTTTTTAAAAAAATGGCCCAGAATCAAAAAAAAATCAAGGATCAAGTAAGTGATGCCTTTTATGAGATTTATGAAAAATATGGCAAAAGACCCCTGCGCCTTGATTTTTATATCCATCTTGACGAGGCCATTTACCAGGCCATCCGGAATCGGAAAGAAGTGAATGTGTTTCGCGATTATTTATCTTTCCTTGATACAATCAATGAGACCAATGCCGAGGAAAAAGCAATCATCGGAAGTCTTGGCCATGATTTTCTGATCACGATTGAAAACACCCTGATGTCAAAAACCTATAAGATGCCGGTTTTCCTAGCCTTCTACAATGAGGGCAAGATAAAGATGGCCGTGAGTGACCAGGATCTGGCAAAGGCCTTCAAAGCCTTTTATGCCAAGCCCTCTAATCGTCTTGATTTGCTTCGGGATAAAAGCACCAAGACGGTGGCAAATTGGGACGATCAAAAATATATTTCCCTAGCCAAGCGCAATCCCCTTCATTTCCTGAGTAAAACGGCCAGTGACTTCTTTTATCAAAAGGATGGCTACTTTTGCCTAGCAGCGGAATTGGCTGATTTTATCGATCAACCAGCCTTTATTAGCCACTTTAAAGATATCATTGCTTATCGGACCAAACGCTTCTATAAAGAACGATTAGACAAGCTCAAGTGACGGGTATTTTAGATTAAGAGGAGACAACCATGAACAAAACCCTAGCCTATTACGACAAAACCGCCCAAGCCTTTATTGACGGGA
>CAZJGM010000092.1:0-6093 GCA_964545675.1 uncultured Lachnospiraceae bacterium
CTACTTTGAAAGAAGGCCTGGGTCTTGTCTCCTTAGATGTTGAGATGGAGACCGGTACGGGTAAAAGCTACGTTTACATCAAAACCATGTTTGAACTCTATCAGGCCTATGGTTGGAGCAAATTTATCATTGTTGTCCCTAGCATAGCCATTCGTGAGGGTGTTAAAAAATCTTTTGAAATGACACAAGAACATTTTATGGAGATTTATGGCATTAAGGTACGGTCTTTTATCTATAATTCATCAAATTTACATCAGCTAGATGAGTACTCTCAAAATGCTGGCATCAATGCAATGATTATTAATATGCAAGCCTTTAATACCACCATGAATGAGAAGAAAAGCGTTGAAGGCCGAGGCGGTAATCAAGCGGCTCGGATCATTTACAGTAAACGCGATGAGTTTGGCTCGCGCCGCCCAATCGATGTTATTAAGGCTAACCGCCCAATTATTATTCAAGATGAGCCTCAAAAGATGGGTGGACCAGCAACACAGAAGGCTCTAAAGAATAATTTCAATCCGCTTTTTTCACTTAATTTTTCAGCAACGCTTAAAACAAAATATAATCTTATTTTTGTTCTTGATGCCTTGGATGCTTTTAAAAGGAAACTGGTCAAGAAAATTGAAGTAAAAGGCTTTGATCTTAAAAATTTAAGCGGTTCCAATGGCTATATGTATCTTGCAGAAATTATCATTGACCCTAAGAAACCGCCCCGTGCCCGGATAGAGTTTGAAATAAAGCGTAAAAATGGTATAAAACGGCAAATAAAATTTTTAGAGGTGGGAGATAGCTTATACAGTGCCTCCAATAATTTAGAAGAATACAAGGGTATTTCTATAGTCGAAGTTGATCCAATTCGAGCCATGGTGACGTTCTCAAATGGGGAAAGTTTACAAGCGGGTCAGGCAAGTGGCCAGGTAAATGAAGAGGATATTCGGCGGATTCAAATCCGCGAGACAATTGCCTCACATTTTGATAAGGAAGAAAAACTATTTGTCCAAGGGATTAAATGTTTATCGCTCTTTTTTATTGATGAGGTAGGCAAGTATCGTAAGTATGATGAAGAGGGCAATGAAATCGCAAGTGAATATATGCAGATATTTGAAGAAGAATATACTGATGCTTTAAATGAACGCCTGACACTTCTTCCGAGTTCCTATCAAAAATATTTAAAAGAAATTGATAGGGCAGAAACACATCAGGGTTATTTTTCCATCGATAAAAAAGGTAAAGCAATTAATAGTAAAGTGAAGTGTGGAAGTGAGTTTTCCGATGATATTAGTGCCTACGATCTTATCTTAAAAAATAAAGAACGCCTATTATCGTTTGATGAACCGACCCGATTTATTTTTTCACATTCGGCCTTAAGAGAAGGTTGGGATAATCCGAATGTTTTTCAAATCTGTACCTTAAAGCACTCCGATAATGTTACTGCCAAACGCCAGGAAGTTGGGCGTGGTTTGCGACTTTGTGTTAATGAAAGCGGTGATCGCCAAGATCTGGATGCTTGCGGGGAAAGCCTTGTCCATGGCCTCAATGTTCTGACTGTTATAGCAAGTGAAAGTTATGCAGGATTTGTGGGAGATTTGCAGAAAGAAATAAAAGCGGACTTATATGAACGACCGACAAAAGCCAGTGTTGATTATTTCACCGGCAGAAGTCTTACAATGGGAGAGGATACGCATTCGATCACCCTTGCAGAGGCGACGGCAATCTACAATTATCTGGTTCGTAATGACTATGTTGATGATGATGGCGGAGTAACCGATTCTTACCGAGATGCAGCTGAACTCGGTCGTTTTGCGCCATTAAAAGCTGAATTAGAGCCACTTAGTGAAAATATCCACAAACTGGTCCAAGCAATCTTTGATCCAAGCATCTTAAAAGAAATGACCGGAAATGCTCATGAGACTAAAGTTAAAGAGAATCCATTGAATGATAATTGGAAAGATTTTAAAGAACTTTGGGAACGCATCAATAAAAAATATGCATATTCTGTCGATTTTAAAAGTGAAGAGCTGATTGAGAAGTCAATTGCTGTTATCAATAGCGAATTAAGCGTGGCCAAGTTAACCTATACCTTAACCCGAGGTGAGCAAGATGGGACAGATTTCAATGTGGCGCAGACGGTAACAAAAAAACTTGATCGGGCCCTAGGGAGTTCTGTAGAGTATGATCTTGTTGGTAAGATTGCCGAGGCGACAAGGCTGACGCGTCGTTCAGCAACAGCAATATTAACCGGATTGAAGCCAGATAAAATATCGCTCTTCCAAGAAAATCCTGAAGAATTTATTGCCAAAGTGTCGGGAATTATTAACCAGCAAAAAGCTTCTGTCGTGGTCGAGCATATCACCTATAATCCCAGTGCAGAGGAAGTTTATTCACAAGATATCTTTAATATGAGTCGAGCTTCCGATGAGTACGCTAAAGCCTTTAAGGCGAAAAATGCCATCCAGGATTATATCTTTACGGATGGGACGGCAACAAATAGCATCGAGAGACGGTTTGCCGAAGACTTGGACGCTGCCGATGAAGTCGTTGTTTACGCAAAACTGCCTAGTGGGCCACGGGGCTTTTATATTCCAACTCCGGTTGGGAAATATTCGCCGGATTGGGCAATTTCCTTTAAGAAGGGTGCGGTTAAACATATTTTCTTTATTGCGGAAACAAAAGGAAGCATGGATAGCCTACAACTGCGTCCCATTGAGCAGGCCAAGATCACCTGTGCAAAAAAGTTGTTTAATGAACTTTCCACAAGCGAGCTTAAGTATCATGACGTGGATACCTATCAGGGTTTGTTAAATGTGATTGATTCTCTTTAGCGATTGTTGTAAATCTTATAATCCTCCTACAGCCTATATTTTATTAGCCTACTTCTTTCCATCAATATCCTTAAAGAATTTCCTATTTAAAGAGTGATCTAAATTAAAATCATAACCTAATTTATTCATTCCATAAAATTTAAAGAGTAAGAGATTGATATTAACCCTCATATTTTGAGCTATTTGTTCGAGGTCATAACCCATTTTACTATAATCAATTATGTCTTTTTCATTTAATAGTAGGTGAGAAGCAAATAGATTAGCCTCATATTCTAAAGATGATTTAACATCAAAGAGAGTAAACTCTGATAACCCTTCCTTTGCTTCCTCTCTATGATAAAGGTCATGGCCTAGTTCATGGGCAAACATCATCCGTTTAAAATTTTTATCAATGGAAGGATTATAGAAAACAAACCGATTCCTTTTAATAACCACATACATACCTAAAGCATGGGTCTCGCCAACAAATGGCAGCAGATTAACATTCCTATCTTTTAGGATTAATTCAGGGTCCCTAGTTTCATGCTTTTTAATTAACTTTATGGCATCTTCATAGATTAATCCATATCTGTTTTTCATAATATCTAGTCCTTATTTTCATCATCAATGATTCTAAACTTTTTAGGGATAAATTTTTTGTTTTCTTTCTTAGAAATAATAAAAGCTTCTTGAAGAGTTTCTAAGATTACCCTTTTATCATCATCAGTCATATCCCCACCAGCCATTAAACCCACCATTCCGTTAATTAAGTCAGAAGCATAATTAGCATCATGAGAACCAAACTTTTCCTTGATAGAAAGGACAAAAGCATCTTCATCACTTAAAAGTTCGTGTTTATTGATTTCTAAGGCTTGTGCCAGATCATCGTAAATTTTAGGATACCTAGGATTTGATTCTCCAGACTCATACCGTGATATCGTCTTAGAAGATACACCAACCATCTTTGCTAGATCCTCTTGGGTCAGGCCTTGGTCTTCTCTAAGAATCTTTAATCTTTGACCAAATTTCATTATCGTTACCTTTTCTTTCTATGAAATTTAATTTTTCAATTGACAATAGACAATGACTGTCCTATAATAGACATTACAAGCTTGAATATAATTTTATTGTACAATAGCCGACAGTGACTGTCAAGGAAGTTTAATGGAAAGAGTGATTTTACATTCAGATATGAATAATTGTTATGCTTCCATTGAGACCAAGCTTAATCCTAAGTTAAAAGGCATTCCCCTAGCTGTATGTGGCAGAAGGGAGGATAGGCATGGGATAGTTTTGGCTAAGTCTCAAGAAGCCAAAGTATTAGGAGTCAAAACTGGAGAGGCTATTTGGGAAGCCCAACTAAAGTGTCCTGACCTTTTAATTGTTCCTCCTAATTATCCGGAGTACCTAAAGTATTCCAGATGGGCCAGGGATATTTATTATGACTATTCTAATCAGGTAGAACCTTACGGCATTGATGAGTGTTGGTTGGATGTATCAGGATCCACCCATCTATTTGGGACAGGTAAGGATATAGCAGAGGAGATAAGAAAACGAATAAAAAGAGAACTTGGTATAACCGTAAGTATTGGAGTAAGTTTTAATAAAATTTTTGCAAAATTAGGTTCTGATATGAAAAAGCCAGATGCAATTACAGAAATACCCAAGGGAAATTTTAAGAAGAAAGTTTGGAATTTAGCAGTGGAAGACCTATTGGGGGTGGGTAAGGCTTCTAAGAAAAAGTTAAATAGGCTAATGGTTTTCACCATAGGCGATTTGGCCAAGGCAGATCCAGATTTAATTAGAATGAAACTAGGTATCAATGGCGTTTACCTGTGGAATTATGCTAATGGTAGAGATTATAGCAGGGTAACCGATAGAGACTATAGGCCACCTGTTAAGACAGTAGGAAGGGGAATAACAACTACTGAAGATTTAGAAAACAATTTAGAGGTTTATAGGGTTTTTAGGGAATTGTCCTTTGGAGTTTCTAAGGCTTTGAGAGACTATGGTTATCTAGCTGGTGGAATTCAAATATCTATTAAAAACAAGGATCTATTTTCTAGGCAATACCAAAAACAGATATCTTACCCTAGTTTATCTTCTACTATTTTGGCAGAAGAGGCTTATGATCTTTTCCGAGAAAGATATTTTTGGAAAAGCCCTATAAGAGCTTTAACTATTAGGGCAATAAATCTAATAGAGGCGAAAAATGGGAGTCAGTTAAGTTTCTATGATGACTACTCTCGTTTAATAAAGAGAGAGAAGGTGGATGATGCCTTCTTTAAAATCAGAGAAAGATTTGGGGACTATTCTATTTCTTATGCAGGTCTTATGGGTGATATTAAAATACCTAAGCAGAGAAATGAAATAGTAACCCTACCTGGTGGGACTAGATAGGTGGGGCTTTTTAATCGTTCACAATTATTTATTTTATACTAAGATGATAATTTGCTAGGTATATGGAGTAAAATGTTTAATATACTCTGCTGTAGCTTGCAAATTCAGGCATAATTAATAGGCTGTCAATCATAAGAGTGGCAGCCCATTATGTCAACTACTTTTTATTCTTCCTTAGCCCAATCGTCAAAGCCAATCATAACTTTTTCATAGGTCTGTTGAGAAATTTCGGGAAGTTCGCCGCCAAGGGCTTCTTTGGCTGCTTCAAAGCCTTCTTTAAAGGCGTTTCTTAAGGTCTCAATCTTGCTTTTATCACCACCAGAGAGGGCTTTGGCAAAATCAATCAATCGTTCTGATGTTTTATTTACACCGAAATAACCGTCTTCAGAAATTGCTTGCTGAGCAGTCGCTTGGGTTTCAGAATCAACTGTTAGTTTTACCTCTTTTCCATTGGCCAGATCTTTTAGAACCTGATTAACCGTCTTGCCTTGTTTTTGAATCATGGCTTCGACCATTTTTTTAAATGATTCAGTATTGCGGGTGAAATCTTGCTTGATTTCATTGATTGCTTTACGGTCGGCAGTGTAGGCACCAATGTCTTCAGAAGTACTTGTACCAAGTTCAATTGAGTCTTGTTTTGGTGGGACAACGGGCTTGATTTCTTCGACAGGTTTTGGCTCAAGGTTAACCCCAGAATTTTGAGCGATGTCTTTTGTCTGAATGGCTTGATTGAGAGATTTGTTTGCATCAATTGGATTTATAATCATTTCATCCTCCTTTTTTAAAGATGTTTTTTAGTTCCTACCTACTATATCGGCAATGTTCAGGTAAAATTAACATTTATTTTGAAATTATTGAAACAGATTAATTGTTTGTAATGAATAGTTTAGAT
>CAZJGM010000093.1:0-5944 GCA_964545675.1 uncultured Lachnospiraceae bacterium
ACCCATTGTACTTAAGAAAGGAACGGTGATTTAAAATGTTAAAAGTTCTATTTGTCGCACCAGAAGCGTATCCTTTTTCAAAAACAGGCGGACTTGGCGATGTCATTGGTGCCTTGCCAAAAGCCTTCCCGGAAAATGTTGATGTTCGGATTATGGTTCCCTATTATGCCTCAATCCCAGAATTCCTCAATAAAAAAATTCATTACCATCACCATTTTTATATAAAAATGGGTAGTCAAGATTATTATTGTGGGATTATGACCTGCGAACATGAGGGAATTACCTATTATTTTATCGATAACGAAGTCTTCTTTCGAAGAGCGGAACTTTACGGTTACTTTGATGACGGCGAACGCTTCACCTTTCTCTCTCGAGCAGCCCTTGAGGCGATCCCAACCCTTGATTTTTTACCCGATATTATCCACTGCCACGATTGGCAAACGGCTGCCATCCCTTATTTACTTCGACACCAATACCGAGCCGCTTATCCAAAAATGAAATCAGTCTTTACTGTTCATAATATAAAATACCAGGGGATCTATGGCTTTCATGATATCAACACCTATTTAAACCTTGGCTTTTTACCTGATGATTTAGAATTCCATGGCAATATCAACCTGATGAAGGGTGCTCTTTACGCTGCCGACTTAGTCACCACGGTCAGCCCTTCCTATGCCCAAGAACTTAAAGATGCTTATTACGGCGAAGGTCTTGATGGGGTGATTCGTAATATCAGCTTTAAAGAAGTTGGTATTTTAAATGGAATTGATGGAAGCGTTTATAATCCAGAAAATGATTCCGCCTTATTTTTTCCTTTTAGCGATCCCAAAGGCAACAAAGTCAAGAATAAAAACGCCCTCCAAGAATACCTTAATCTGCCAGTCCGAGCCGATGTCCCCATGGTCTCCATGGTAAATCGCCTAGTTGAGCAAAAAGGCCTTGATTTAGTGGCCAATGTCATCCATGAAATTCTTGAATTAGACCTTCAACTGGTTATTTTAGGGTCGGGTGATTATCAATATGAAGATCTTTTAAAAAATGTCGCCATTAATTATCCTGATAAAATGATTGCCATTATCGATTTTGATGATATTCTTTCTCGGCGTATTTATGCTGCTAGTGACTTCTTTTTGATGCCTTCAAAATTTGAACCCTGTGGCTTATCACAAATGATTGCCATGCGTTATGGAACCGTCCCGATTGTTCGTGAAACCGGCGGTTTGAGAGATACAGTCACTCAATTTGAACCTAAAACCGGTCTAGGCAATGGCTTTACTTTTTCGAGGTATAATGCCCATGATATGCTGGCCTCAATTGAAAATGCCATTTCCCTCTATCATGAGTCGCCTCAAACCTTTGATATCATTGTTAATAATGCTTTCCACTCCGAATATGACTGGAAAAATTCAGCCCAAGTCTATTTAAGCCATTATCAAAACTTAAAGGGATAAGGCAATGATGAAATTAATCCATAATTCCTTTGCTAAGGCCTACAGACATCCCTTTGGGGCCTTAGCCAAAGGTTCCAACGTCCAGCTTAAAATTTTTGGTGCTGACTTGTATCATGTTGAACTTCATACGACCTTTAAAGAAATCGAAACAGTTTACACCATGGAAGCCATCACCAATAGCAATTTTTGGCAAGTCGAGATTAAAATTCCTGACGAAACAGGGGTTTTAGGCTATTATTTTAAATTTAACACCAAGGGTAAATCATATTATTATGGAACCAAGAAAGATGGTTTAGGTGGTCTTGGCCATATTTATCATAACCAACCGCATCCCTATCGGATAACGATTTACGATCCAGCTAGAAAAACACCTAATTGGTATAAAGAAGGGCTAATGTATCAAATCTTTCCCGACCGCTTTCATCGGGGTTCGGACTTTGATCTGGAGCGTTTCCCAAAAGAAACCCTCCTTCATCCAAATTGGATCGACTGCCCCCATTATTTTAAAAATGAAAAAGGCGAAATTGAATACTGGGATTTTTTTGGTGGCACCTTATCGGGGATTAGCGAAAAACTTGATTATCTAAAAAGTCTCCATGTCTCTGTTATCTATTTAAACCCCATTTTTAAAGCAAAAAGTAATCACCGCTATGATACTGGCGACTACTTAACCATCGATCCAATTCTTGGTGATCTTGAAAGTTTTCAAACTTTAATTACCGAATGTAAAAACAGAGACATCCATATTATCTTAGATGGGGTCTTTAGCCATACTGGCGACGATAGCCTTTACTTTAATCGCTATGATAATTATGATAGCCTAGGGGCCTTCCAATCCAAAGAATCTCCCTATTATGATTGGTATTCTTTTACCGATTATCCTGACCATTATGCCTCTTGGTGGGGGATTGATAACATGCCAAACACCAATGAAATGAATCCGTCTTTTCAAGATTTTATCTATGGCGATGAAAATAGTGTCATTCGTTACTGGCTGAAACAAGGTATCAGTGGTTGGCGACTCGACGTTGCTGATGAGCTACCAGATTTATTTATCTCGAAATTAAAAACCGCCATGGTCAAAGAAAAGGCCGAAAGTGTCTTAATTGGTGAAGTTTGGGAAAATGCTGCTCGGAAAATAGCCTATGGTGAATTAAGAACCTATTTTTCTGGCTATGAGCTTGATTCAGTGATGAACTATCCTTTTCGCGAAATTTTTATCGATTTTATGCTCGGCGAAAAAACATCGGCTTACGCTAGACGAACCATGATGTCGCTCTATGAAGATTATCCAAGAGAGCAATTTATGTCAAACATGAATTTAATTGGTTCCCATGATCGTCGACGGATTTTAACCGTTCTCGGTGAGGCTTTCGAATGTTGCTGTGAGAGCGAGCGGGAAGATTATCGCTTAGACGAAGATCAATTAGCCTTGGCCCGCCAGCGTTTAAAAATTCTCAGCCTCCTGCAAATGACCTTTCCTGGTATTCCCTGCATTTACTATGGCGATGAAGCTGGCCTTCAAGGCTTTGAAGATCCCCACAATCGTTGTACCTATCCTTGGGGCGAAGAAGACGAGGATTTACTAACTTGGTACCAGCAAATTACTAAACTACGGGCCGACCACTCGGTTTTTCAAAACGGTGACTGGCAGGCCTATGAATCAAGCGATGATCTCTTTGTTTTTGAACGCAAAAACGAATCTATGCGTTGCCTCTGTCTTTTTAATCGTAATGTCCAAGCTGTTCATCTCTTTAAAGATCCTTCTTTAATAGGCTTTGATGCCTTTGATCTAGTCACTAATAAAGCGATCGATTTAAATCCAATTGTCATTGAACCCTTGTCTGCTTATGTTTTATTATTAAAGGATCAGAAATTAATTAGTAAGAAAGATTGAGTCTAAAAATAAGACCTCTCATATTCAAGCTCATTGCTTAGTAGGAGGGGTCTTATTTGATCACCTTCTAGCCCTTTCTTAATCATTCCTTTGATATTTTTTGAGCCACAAGAATAACTTTTGCATCTGCTTAAGCTTTAGATTCTGTCAGTAACCTCATCACCTTGACATCATTATCCTTGTTACTTATAATTATCATCTAGGATATAGGTGATATTTTGTCGAAAAAATATATTAAAACAAATCGAACGTTTACTTTTTTAAGAAAATATGCTTGGCTACTAAGCTTATTAATCGCTATCGTCGGACAATGGTTTCCTAAGTTGGGACTTATCGTGATCTTTATAATGGCTGGTCTTGCTGTGACCGCCTTTTTCAAGGGACGCTATTGGTGTGGCAATATCTGTCCCCATGGCAGTCTTTTTGATCGCATCTTTTTACCCCTTAGTGTCAACAAAAAGATCCCTGCTGCTTTTAAATCTAAGCGATCGATTGCCATCGTATTTGTATTATTCCTCTTTAATTTTGGTCGAAGACTTCTTTCAGTTTTATCAAATTGGGATCAATTTGATTCTTTCGATCATTTAGGTTTATTATTTTCTAATACTTACTTACTGGTCTTCATCGTTGGGGGATTATTAGCCACTTTTGTCAATCCCAGAACCTGGTGTCAAATTTGTCCTATGGCGACAATGCAAAAGGCTTCGCATCAATTAGGAAATAAATTAAATGTCGCTCCTAAATTTGAAAAGAAAGTGACCATCTCAGACCCTAATCAATGTTTATCTTGTGGTCTTTGTACAAAAGTATGTCCCTTCCAACTAGAACCCTATAAAGAATGGGACGGTAACAATCAGTTTTCCAATAAGAATTGTATCAAGTGTCTTGTTTGTGTTAAAAAATGTCCCGTTAAACTCTTGTCGATGGAAGACAATCGAACCTTCTAAGACAATCGGATAAAAAGGCCGCTAAATTTACATAAGAATTATACCTAGAGATAATCTTAAGTAACTACTTTAAATGAAATCAAAAAGACCAGTCACATTCAAGCCTATTTGCTTAGTGTGACTGGTCTTTTTTTTAGCGAACTCTAAAGAGTAAAATTCTCCTCAAAGAATAAATTAATTGCCTAGATTAGCTCTTCGATAATATTCTCTATTTTTCGCCACCCATAGATCGATCTTTTCAACTTCATGACCGACTTCGTTAAAGCTTGTCTACCATCTTTGATTTTAAGATTCCTAAAATTAAAACCATCCCTATTGCTACCAAGGCTAAAATCATAAAACCAAGACTAAAATTCCCGCCTGTTTTATCTAATAAAAAACCAAAGGCTAAGGGACCGAGGGCAATGCCTACATTTGAAGCAGCCGTTATGATGGCCAAAGCCATACCCATTTGGTAAGGCTCAACCATTTGAGCTAGGAGGGCGAAGACCAGAACGGGAATCGGCGAAAAACCGATCCCTAGTGTAATGGCCCACAAGGTCAGGGGGCCAGAACCACTACTGATTAAAAGAAAGGAAATGGCCATCGTGACACTTCCCGCCAATAAGAGCCTTTTTTTCCAGCCGGTTTTATCGATGATTATTCCGACAAGGGGACTGAGAAAAATTGACACTAACATAATAAAACTGGTTAATAAACCTGCCCTTTGCAGCGATATCCCAATATTTTGAAAGTATTGCGGACCAAAAGTAACATAGGATAAAAGCAGTCCATTTCCTAAAATCCATATTAAGGCTAGCAGCCAAAGGCCGGTATTTGAAAAGAGCCCCCTTAGGGATTGGGTTGACGATATTTTTAAGTCCTCAGTCACTTCTTCCTTGGGAAGCGAAAGAGCAAAAAAATTAATTACAAAAACGATTCCAACAAAGGCTGCTATTCCTAAAGTGATGGCCTGCCAAGGCATTTTTCCGCCTAAAAGGCCAAATAAATTAGCTGCTATAACCGTCCCAAAGGGAACAGCGGCATTAAAAACACCCATTGCAATGCCCATATTCGCCTGATCAAAGAAGATGGTAATTAACAGTGGTGCTAAAACGACTAAAGTTGTCGCCCCAATCCCCGTTAGCAACCTAAAGGCTAAGAGTGCGGTAAAAGATCCGGCCATGGAAAAGGTTACTAAACCAAGAATTAAGATTAACAAAGCAATTAGGATGATTGACTTTTTATTATACTTACTGGCCAAAAAAGCGATTAAAAAAGGAAGAAAAATTCCTGGAATCGCATATATACCCATGAGCAAGCCTGCCTGGGAATTGGAAAAGGCGATATCCTCAGCAATTTTATCCAAGAGTGGCGGTAAGGATTGCAAGGATATGGCAAAGGTTAGCATCAGCATAAATGAAAGACCCAACACTAGCCATTTATAGGAAGGACTTTTATTTGTCTTCATATTACTCCTCTCATATTTCTTTATTTATTTTTCTATCTATTATATCCAATACTATCTGAAATAGCATCCATTTACTTAGCAAAATCGCTTAAAAAAACAGATACAAAGACCGATTAAATAATCGATATTTGTATCTGTTTTTAAAATTTAAAACCGCACAGCGTCCTATCCTCCCGGGCAGTTACCCACCAGGTACTTT
>CAZJGM010000094.1:0-5883 GCA_964545675.1 uncultured Lachnospiraceae bacterium
ACAATGGTTTAGGGTTTTCACGCATAATTTCGTACATCTCAACTCTTCCTTCCTTCTGTAGGTTATATAAATGCTTTCTATGCACATTCTATCACAAACTGCTGCAAAGAAAAAGCTAAACCTTAGACCATTGTATAAAAATTATCAAACTTTATTTAAAATACTCTTTTGTCTAGGGCCTCATAAGCATTTATAAATCGCTGGTAACCTTCTTGGTAAGCCTCAAAGTTTTCGGGATTTGGCTCATAGGTATTAGTAATATGAACAGCCCGTTCTGCCGCTTCTTTACAATCCTTATAGACACCAACACCGACACCTGCATAAAGAGCTGCTCCCAAACAACCTGTCTCACTCGTTTGTAAGATATGGATTGGTTTTTGAAAAACATCTGCTAACATTTGAGACCATAGAGGTGATTTTGCTGCTCCCCCAGTAATTCGTATGCCATCAATTTTAATACCCGCTTCTTCTTCTGCTTTAACGATATCATTCATTTCATAGGTAATTCCTTCCATGACTGAACGCGCCATATCAGCTTTGGTTGTTCCTAGTGACATACCAACAAAAGTACCACGCGCTTTACTATTAATACGAGATCCTGAAGCACCCTGCAGGTAGGAAAGGAAGGTAATTCCATTGGCTCCTGGTGGAACCGTATCAATCTGTGCATTAATCAATTCATAAGGATCTTGTTTCAAAATATTTCCAGCCGCTTTTTCAAGTTCACAGAAGGTATCGCGATACCAACGATAGCTTGCTGCAGCAGTATTAGAGAAGGCTTCAATGGTCCAATTACCCATCCCATGATTCCCTTTTACGACTAAGCGACTTTTAGGATCTCTGATCGGCTTATCTGAAACAACAAAACATGATCCAAAGGTTCCAATAACCATAACGGCGGCCCCATCATCAACAGCTCCAGCCCCAAAAGTAGAACAGTTTTGATCATGGGCTCCCATACAAAGTGGGGTTCCTTCTGCTAAACCAGTCAATTCTGCAACATGCTTAGGAATGTGTCCAACTACTTTCCCCGCTTCTGTGACAATCTTCGGACGTTTTTCAACAGGCATTTCTAGCATATCAAGAATTTCCATTGCCCACTTATTATTATTAACATCACACATTCCATCTCGACTCGCCGAAGAGAGATCCGTATAATAATCATCTGCTCCAAATTCTTTTAAGAAATAGTCCATATGGGTTGAGAACATTGCTGTTTTTGCCCAATTTTCTGGTTCGTGATGTTTAAGCCAAACGTATTTAGCAATCGCAAAAATACTTCCCAATGGATCTCCTGTTAATTGATAGTATTCTTCCCGAGGCATTCGATCTGTTATCCATTTTATTTCTTCTTCACCACCACGTAGATCTTGCCAACCAACAAAGGGTCGGATAAGTTTTCCTTCTTCATCAAGCAGTCCAATAGGTGAACCTTGACTTGAAAAACCTACTGCTAAGATATCTTTAGAATCAACTCCCGAATTGTTTATCGCCGCTTTACAAGAATCAAACAATGCTGGAGTCATATCTTTTGCAGTTTGTTCAACCCAGCCTGGTTTTGGATAATAACTCGGGTATTCTCTGTAATCACTCCCTATAATTTTACCATCTAAATTAAATACCACTGTCTTACAACCAGTTGTACCACCATCAATACCAACTAAATATTTCGCCATAATTCTTCTCCTCTTAATTTAAATTATAATTTATGATAAGGTACTTTATGTTCGTAAATAAAATACACATTGTTTTAAAAGAACTGCTATTTCTAACCAACATAGGCTGGACACAAACCAATTTCTCTTAAATCATCAACAGCATCGAGAATTTCGGCTGCTCCTTGGGTTCCAATTAGTTCAGCACCAGCGGCAAAGAAAGCAAAAGCATTTTGTGGTCTCGGTGCCTTTACACCCGCTACCTTAACCTTTGTTTTCGTTCCTTTTAAGACTTCAACCATCAGCATGACGTCCGAGACAGAGGGTCCAGCGTATTGTCCAGTCGAGGTTTTCGCCCAATCAATTTCTGCTTCTGCAACGAGCTGACAAGCTGTTTTGATTTCTTCTTTTGTCAACATGCACGTTTCGATAATCATTTTTGTCATGACACCACCTGCCGCTGTCACATAATCTTTAAATTCTTCTTTAATCTCATCGTAACGTTTATCTTTTAAGGCTCCAACATTCATGCAATTATCGAGAACTGTTGCCCCTAGGCGAACGGCCTCTTCAGTTTCAAAGGCTTTTACCGCACTGCTTTGTTGACCAAAGGGAAATGCTATGGCCGCACCAATCATTAAATCTGTTCCTTTTAATTCTTCCACCACTACTGGTGTCCAATAGGAAGACGAAAAACAAAAAGCCTTGGCATTATACTTAATCGCATCTCGGCAGCCTTGACGAATCATCTCTTCTGTTGAGTTCTTGGGTAAAACTGAATAATCAAATAGTTTTCCCATATCCCATTTTGTCATTTTTGATAAATCAATCATGGTATCACTCCTCTTGAATTTTAAGGTATTCCTAATACTAGCCTTGATATTCCGGAATCATCTTAATTCGTCGCATTGTATCAAGAGCGTCAATAATTTCAGGGGCTGAACGCGAACCAATCAGTTCTGCACCTGCTAGTAAAAAAGCATAGGCATTTTGGGGTCGAGGGTATTTAACGCCAGAAACTTTTACCTTAACATTGGTATCCTTTAAGGTATCAACCATAATTAAAACATCTTCCATGGTTGGGCCCTTCCACTGACCAGAAGCTGACTTGGCCCAATCAATACCAGCTTCAGCAATCAACTTACACGCTGTTGCGATTTCATCATCGGTTAAAAACTCTGTATCTAGAATCATTTTTGTCATGGCTGGTCCGGCTGCTTTTTTATAATCTTTAAATTCCTGCAAAACTTCATCATATTTCTTATCTTTTAGGGCCCCAACGTTCATGCAATTATCAAGCACCGTTGCCCCCATGCGAACCGCTTCTTCGGCTTCAAAAGCTTTGACAGCACTACTTTGTTGGCCAAAGGGAAAGCCAATTCCTGCCCCAATCAGTAAATCCGTTCCCTTTAGTTCTTCAGCCACCACTTTAGTCCAATAGGATGATGAAAAACAAAACGCCTTACAATTATAAGCAATTGCCTTTTTACACTCTGAGCGAATAATATCTTCTGTCGTATCTTTGGGTAAAATTGCATAATCAAAGCATTTACCCATATCCCATTTTGTCATCTTCGTAAAATCAATCATCATTTTCTCCTTTTACTCATTCAGCCGGTATAGGCCGGAACTAAGCCAATTTCTCGCATCTGATCGAGGGCATTAATAATCTGCGGGGCAGAACGTGTCCCAATTAGCTCAGCTCCTGCCATAATAAAGGCATAGGCATTTTGGGGCCTGGGGAATTTAACTCCCGATACCTTAAGTTTAACATCTGAACCCTCAACGGCTTTTTTCATAAGTAGCACCTGTTCCATTGATGGGCCATCAAATTGGCCACTGGATGATTTTGCATAATTTAAGCCCACTTCTTTAATTAATTCACAAGCTGCTACAATTTCCTCATCGGTTAAAAAACAAACTTCGATAATAACCTTTGTTACATTTCCAGCTGCCGCCTTTTTAAAATCCTCCAATTCTGATTTGACAACATTAAATTTTTTATCCTTTAAAGCCCCAATATTCATAACCATATCTAAACAGGTACAACCTGCCTTAACCGCTAGTTCTGCCTCAAAAGCTTTTACCGCACTTGGTGAGGATCCAAAGGGAAAACCTATACCCGTTGCAATATGGACATCGGTTCCAGCTAATTCTTCACGTACAATCGGTGTCCAAAAAGGAGATGAGGAATAAAAGGCTGCACAGTTATACTCCTTTGCCTCTTTACAGCCATCGCGAATGTTTTTTTCTTGGGTGTTTTTAGGCAAAATTGCATAATCAAAGAGTTTTCCTGCATCCCATTTTGTCATTTTTGATAAATCAACCACTTGCTTATTCCTCCTTTATTTAGAATATTTAGGAACAATTCCAATTTCTCGCATTTGATCCAGTGCATCAATAATTGCAATTGCTGCTCGTGTCCCGATCAGATCAGCCCCTGCTAAAAGAAAGGCGTAGGCATTTTGTGGTCTAGGAAATTTAACGCCCGCAACTTTTAATTTACAATCTGTTCCTTTAAGCGTTTTTTTCATAATTAAAAATTGTTCCATGCTCGGGCCATCAAACTGGCCACTTGACGTTTTCGCATAGTCAATAGAAGCTTCAGCAATCAATTCAGTTGCTGTTTTAATTTCTTCATCGGTTAAAAAACAAACTTCCATTATGCATTTTGTAACATTTCCCTGGGCCGCTTCTTTAAAGACCCTTAATTCTTCTTTAATCACATCATATTTCTTATCCTTTAGGGCCCCCACGTTCATCACAACATCAAGTGCTGTACACCCAGCTTTGACAGCTTGCTCGGTTTCAAAGCCTTTTACAATTGCCGGTGATGCTCCAAATGGAAAGTCAATCCCTGTTGCAATATGAATATCTGTCCCGGCCAATTCTTCACGTACAATCGGTGTCCAATAAGGTGTTGCTGAATAAAAAGATGCACAATTGTAGGCCGCTGCTTCACGACACCCTTCTCTTATGTCTTTCTCAGTCGTGTTCTTTGGTAATACTGAATGATCAAAACATTTGCCAAGAGCTTTCTTGTCTAGTTTTGATAAGTCAACCATAATAATACCTCCTCATTAATTTTTTATAAAACAACTTCTTTTAATTCAATCATAGTATCAATAATATAATTAGGATTTAATTCTCTGACAAGTTCTGGTGATCCATAGCCATAGGTCACCCCGCAAACATCAACACCGGCATTGACACCCGTTAGATAATCTGTTTTTGTATCACCAATTAAAATCGCTTCCGATTTGTTGCAATTATAGTGGCTTAAGATTGTATTAATGCATTCCGGATTTGGCTTTGGATTAACGACATCATCGGCGGTTACAATAATGTCAAAATAATCATAGAGTTTTAAGGTTTTTAAAACTTTTTCCGTCGCCGAACGAATTTTAAAGGTTGCTACCGACATGGCCTTTCCTTTTTGCTTATAATAGTCTAATGTTTCTATTACTCCTGGATAAGCAAAACTTTTTCGATCACAGTTTTTTGTGTAGTAATCGACAAAAAGGGGTAAAATCTCTTGATCAATCAGACTTTCTTCAGCACCCTCAAGGGACCGCAGCAAGACATTCCTTGCTCCGCCACCAATACAAGAACGGATAAAGTCATCTGTTTTTTCTTCAAATCCATAACGGTCAATAATATACTTTACGGTTTCAATAATATCTGGGCAGGTATCCACTAAGGTTCCATCAAGATCAAAAATTATATAAGGATACTCTTTTGGGTCCTGATTCATAATTGTCATTGCTACCTCCTTAAGCGTTTTCATGTTAAATTTCTTAAAGACTCTTCAACAGCTCGTTATTATTAAAATATTCTAAGCTAATCCCACATTCGCCAATATTTCTAACATTCTTATCAGTTTTTCGATAATCTGCATGATAATCTGATCCCCCCGAAATAATTTTAACCCGGCCTTGATAATCCGATTGGACTTTCTTAATGATCTCTTCTTTTGACATTGTCCCATTATAAGTTGTTTTATCGTAAGTATAAGAGGCTTCGATGCCATCAAGTCCAGCCTCAATGAGTTTATCAATATAATCGGCTCTGGTCATTTTCCCATCCTTTGTCTCAACCATTTCATCAATTAAATAAGGGTGGGCAAGAATAGCAATTCCACCGGTTTCATGAGCAAGATCAATGACCTCAGTGGGTTCTGGTTTTTCCCGTTTAACACTGAGCTTGGGGTCATTTCTAATCATTAACT
>CAZJGM010000095.1:0-5828 GCA_964545675.1 uncultured Lachnospiraceae bacterium
TTTTATTTGGGGAGATGGGTTGCCTTTCCAACAATTGCATGAGCCGCTTCTTGAAGGGATTCACCAAGGGTCGGATGGGCATGAACCACGCTCATGAGTTCACTTACCGTTGCTTCTAAATGAATGGCCAGAGAGCCTTCTATAATCAGATCAGTTGCCCGCGGGGCAATAATATGAAGGCCTAAAATTTCACCCGTTGCACCATCGGAGATATACTTAACTAGGCCTGTTGTTTCTTCCATAATTGCCGCTTTGCCACTAATGGCCATGGGGAAAGCCCCTACTTCAACGGTGTAGCCTTCTTTCTTTGCCTGACCTTCCGTTAGGCCGACTCCGGCAATTTCCGGTTTTGTATAAACACAATAAGGAACCGTTTTAAAATTGATACTTGATTGTCTGCCAATAATATGATCGACGGCGACAATTCCTTCAGCCGATGCCGTATGGGCTAGCATAACACCGCCATTACAATCACCAATAGCATAAATATTGGCCACATTGCTTTGCATACTTTTATTGACTTTGATCCCACTAGGATCGCTTTCAATTCCGGCTTTTTCTAAGTCAATGGTATCAATAACTGCTTTACGGCCAGTTGAAAGAAGAACTTTTTCAACCACAAACGATTGTTGATTTTCCCCTGAACTGGTATTAACAGAGAGACCACCAGCTACTTTTGTTATTGATTCAACTCTTGTATTGGTAAAAATCTTAATCCCATCTTTTATAAATTTACTCTTAAGAGGTTTAACAATATCACTATCCATAGTGGTAATCAGGTCGGCTAGCATCTCAACGATGGTAATCTCACAGCCAAGGCTACTATAAATGCTGGCAAATTCACAGCCAATCACACCGCCCCCGATAATGCAGATGCTTTTGGGAATCTTTTCAAGCGATAGGGCCTCTTCACTGGTGATAACTCCTGGAAGTCTTGCTCCTGGTATTGGTGGGACCACTGGTCTTGATCCTGTGGCGATAATGGCTGCATCAAAATCAAGTATTTCTAGCTGTTTTCCTTCATTATCCCTGCTTTCAAGGCGGATATGGTGGGCATCTTCAAAAGTGGCCTGACCCATCACTTTTCTAATCCCATTATTTTTAAGCAGACCATTAACCCCACCGACAAGGCGTTTAACCATTTTTTGCTTACGCTTTTGAATCTTATCCCAATCCGCCTTGTAGTCACTTACGATAACCCCAAATTCTTTAGCATCGTTCTTAAGGGTGTCGAGTAGGTCGGTGGTATTTAATAAAACCTTGGTTGGAATACAGCCAATATTTAAACAGGTGCCACCAATATGCCTGCTTTCAACTAGGGTTACTTGGGCCCCGGCTTGGGCAGCAGAAATTGCCGCCACATAGCCACCGGGTCCTGCTCCTATTACTACAACTTTCATCACAACCTCCCTCACAATAACAACAATCCCGGATTTTCAATATATTCTTTGACCTTAGCCATAAAGGCTGCTGCGACCGACCCGTCGACAACCCGATGATCCGCCGTTAAACTCAAATTCATCATTGGCTTAATAACAATCTCTCCGTCGACAACCATAACGGTATCCTGAATCGTATTGATTCCTAGAATCGCGACCTCAGGCTGATTGATAATTGGGGTAAATGATTCCATACCAAACATGCCGATATTGGAAATGGTAAAGGTCCCTCCAGCTATATCATCTGCTTGTATTTGATTGTTTCTGGCTTTTGTTGCTAGTTCTTTAATTTCCTTTGAAATATCTAAAAGGCCTTTTACATTGGCATATTTTACAACCGGAACGATTAATCCTTCATCTAGGGCTACGGCAACACCAATGCTGGCATAATTTCTAATCACAATTTCATTGTCGACAAGACTGCTGTTCAGAAGGGGGTATTCCAGTAAAACTTTGGCTAAAACCTTTACTAAAATATCTGTATAGGAAACTTTTGCCACCGCTTTTAATTCTTCTCGTAGTTTTTTCATTGCTGTTGTATCAACCCGTTGATTATAATTAACCGTCGCTGCCAAATTTTGACTTTCCGACATCCGTTTAGCAATGACCCTTCGCATGCCACTCATTGCTTTATGGTATTCTTGGGGTTGCGCAAATTTAAATAGGTCGTCACTCATTTTAAATTTATAAACATCGGCTTTCATAATCCGACTGTCCTTATTAATTTTTCCAGTATCAACGCCAAGGCCTTCCGCCACCACCGCTGCCGTCCCTGATACCTTCTGGGCCTTTGCTTTGTCGGCAAAGTTACGAATATCTTTTTCAGTCACGGCTCCACCCGGACCAGTGCCAGGAATTTCTGAAATATCAAGACCTAAATCTTTAGCTATTTTTTTAGCCCGAGCCGAGGCTTTTACCCGTTCGCCGGGCTTTCGTTCAACCGCCTTAGAGACTACTTTTTCTTCAACCGTCTCTTGGGCAGGGGCTTCTTCGTTTACCCCTGCTTGGGCTTGAGCCAAGAGTTCTGAAATATCCTCATCTGCTGTTCCCACGATGGCAATCGGTTTTAAAACATCAACTGTCCCCTCTGCGACCAATATTTTCCGAAGGGTGCCAGCGACTGGCGATTCAAACTCTTTGGTGATCTTATCGGTTTCTATTTCAAGAATCGTTTCACCCATGTCAATTGTATCACCCTCTTTTTTAAGCCAATCCGTAATCGTCCCCTCAGTCATTGTTAAACCTAGTTTCGGCATTACCATAAATTTTGCCATCTATACCACTCCTTTTTTATCTACTTACTGCAAAAAAACCATTTTTTTGACCAATTTCAATGGCTTTTTTAACATCGACCCGGACCGGGCCATTCCGACTAATCCTGATTAAAAACGTCTCGTCTTTATGAAATTCAATTTCTCGTTCACCATCTAAGGCAATGGTCCCCCGGCAATAGGTCGTAAATTCATAATCATCTTTAAAGCCTAAGGTAACCGGATCATCAGACCCAATTGCTAGGACTACCCCAGCGGCTATTGGTGTATAAATCTTTGGTTTGTCCATATTAATTGCTAGGTAAGCCCCAAAATCATCAGCTTCATTAATGATCATCTTGCCCCCCACGACTGAAGAAAATCCAATCGATGCCGGGTGACACCTGGCAACAAATATTCTTTCAATATTTTCAATCAACCAAATAGCCCGTGATCCCAGCACCACTTCCCTTGATGTAACCGCATCGATTAGGGCAATATCACGTAGTTTACCATCTTGATAAATTTCCAGCCGTTTATCTTTTGCTGTAAAGAGACTGGTGTCAAATTCACCCGATGCTACCACGCTTGCAGCAAGGCCGGCTAAGGTTCCCTCAATCATATCCGGATAAACATTATTGGTTCCGGTTGATATGGCAATTAAAGGGATCTCTTTGCTTTCCTTAGCCACTGCTCGATTCGTCCCATCCCCTCCTAGGGTGACAATGCAAGCCACACCTTCATCCTTCATCAATTGAACCGCCCGATAGGTATCCTCAACCCCATCGACCTTATAAAAATCAAAAATCTCAATCTGACACTTAAGTTCCCCCGAGCTTTGAAGTTTATCCTTGATCCGATAACCCATATTATAGGCATCTGGCATAATATAGACCGTGTCAATCCCATTTTTCTGGGCACCCAAAATCACTCGCTCAACAATGTTGATCTTTTCATTATTATCGATCACCGTTGCATGGGAAACCAGTCTACGAATATCCTTACCGGAAGCTGGATTGGCAATAATACCAATCGAATTCATACTGTCACCACCTTTTTTCTTGAAAAAGTTTTGGAAATAATCAATTGATTATTTCCAAAACACTAAGATCCTCTAACTATTGTCTAAAATAGCTCTTTAGCTGCCTGAACAATATCAGCTGCATTTGGTAGATAATATTCTTCTAGTACACTACTAAAGGGGACTGGACAATTTAAAGCCGCCACTCGTTTAATGGGGGCATCACATTCATAGAAGCACTCTTCAGCAATGATCGCTGCAACTTCGCCAATGTAGCCACCACGTTTAACTTCTTCAGATACCAAGACAACCTTGTGGGTTTTCTTAACCGATTCAAAAATCAATTCTTTATCCAGTGGATAAAGGGAACGTAAATCGATAACTTCTGCATCAATCCCGTCTTTTTCTAAAATTTCTGCTGCCTTAAGGGCATCATAGACTTGCTTGCCATAAGAAATAATGGTAAGGTCATTACCTTCTCTTTTGATATTGCCTTTTCCAAGCGGAATTGCTTTTACTTCATCTTCAACTTCACTTTCCATGGCATAAAGGGTCTTATTTTCAAAATAAATAACCGGATTATCATCATCAATAGCCGTCAACATTAGTCCAATTGCATCTTGGGCATTAGACGGATAAACGGCCTTTAATCCCGGTACATGGGTTAACCAAGCTTCAAGCGATTGTGAATGCTGGGCCGCAGCGGCAACCCCACCACCCGAGGGAAGACGAACAACCATTGGGAGTTTAAGGTGACCACCAAACATATAACGCATTTTAGCGGCCTGGTTGACCAGCTGATCCATGCCGACGGTTACAAAGTCAACGAACATCAGTTCTGGCACCGGTCGTAGACCAAGGGCTGCTGAACCTACTGCCGCACCAATAATGGCACCCTCAGAAATTGGTGTATCACGAACTCGCATTTCACCAAATTCCGCAAATAATCCTGCTGTTACACCAAAGCATCCGCCATAAAGACCAACATCTTCACCAAAGATAAAGACATCCGGATTTTCTAGCATTTTTATCCGTAAACCTTCTCTGATTCCTTCACCGTATGTCATTTTTCTCATCTTGATCGTCCCTCCTCTACTATATCAGTATAAACATCCTGGACAGTCGTTGCCACATCCGGATTTTTACTTTCATGGGCAAAGTCAACGGCTTCTTCAACCAGTGCATCAATATCACTATTTAATTTATCAAGTTCATCCTGAGTCATCACATCATTGTCAAGTATGTATTTTTCGACTCTAGGAATCGGATCTTTTTTCTTCCATTGTTCAACTTCTTCATTTGTCCGATAAGGGGTCGGGTCTCCTTCAAAATGTCCCCGCCACCGATATGTTTTGCATTCAATAAGTGTCGGCCCGAGGCCTTTTCTAGCCCGGGCAACTGCTTCATTAACTGCTTCATTAACCGCAAAAACATCATTTCCATCAACGGTGATTCCCGGTATATTATAAGACACTGCCCGTTGGGATATATCGGTAATATTCTGATGTCTTGCCTGGCTGACGGATATACCATAACCATTGTTTTCGCAAACAAAAACAACTGGTAATTTCCAGGTACTCGCAAGGTTTAAGCCTTCATGGAAGGTACTTTGGTTAGTGGAGGCATCGCCAAAGAAGCAGGCACAAACTTGGTCGGTTCCCCGATATTGAAAGGCTAGGCCAGCACCAGTAGCAATGTTATGGCCGGCACCAACAATCCCATTAGCACCAAGAATTCCTTTAGTTGCATCGGCAATATGCATGGAACCCCCCTTGCCCTTACAATAACCAGTTTCTTTTCCAAAGAGTTCTGCCATCATGTACTTTAATTCGCCGCCTTTGGCAATAATATGACCATGACCACGGTGGGTACTGGTAATATAATCATCTTCTCTAAGGCTAGAACAAACCCCGGTCGCAATCGCTTCTTCACCAATATAAAGGTGAACAAATCCCCCAATTTGTCCTTCTGCAAAAAGATTCATAGCTCGTGTTTCAAACTTTCGAATCTTAATCATCTTGGTATACATCTCAATGATATTCTCGTTTGACAGTTTCAAAATAATTCCTCCTTGTAAAATAGTGTTAGGGTAAAAGTTAAAAATCTTACCCGAATGTT
>CAZJGM010000096.1:0-5762 GCA_964545675.1 uncultured Lachnospiraceae bacterium
TAAGTATTAATAATTTTGATCTTTATTTAAGTTAAGTCCCACAATAGGTCTTATAAGGAATATCCGAAGCTTTCGGCACTTCCATATACTCCTTTTTTAAGCAATCATAATCAAATGGTGATTTAAGGACTTCTAATAACTTATACAGCGGTTTATAATCGTTTTGATTTATTGCCGCTTGCAAGACCTTTTCAACTTGATGATTTCTTGCGATCACCACAGGATTTGATTTTTTCATTAACCCTTTAACTAAATGGTCACCTTGTTCTTGTCTCTCTAATCGCATTTTCCACCGCTTGTTCCAAGCTATAAAAGCATCACTTTTATATAATTCAGACGAATGAATTTGATCTTTACTTAAATCAACAAAAGTATTGGTATAATCAGCCTGATAATCTTTCATTAGAGCAAGTAAATCGGATATTAATATTTCATCTTCTTTTTCGTCATTAAAAAGGCCCAACTTTGATCGCATTCCCTTTAACCAAGCTTTTTGATAGACCAAGGCAAAGTTTTGAAGAGATCCTTCTGCTAATTGAATAGCTTCTTCTTGGTTTTCATGAATTAGTGGGAGCAAGCTTTCTGCAAAACGGGTTAAATTCCATAGTGTAATACTGGGTTGATTTTGATAAGCATAACGGCCTTGCAAATCAATGGAACTAAAAACGGTTTCCGGATCATAAGAATCCATAAAGGCACAAGGTCCATAATCAATCGTTTCTCCAGCGATGCTGACGTTATCGGTATTCATTACCCCATGAATAAAGCCCACTAATTGCCATTTAGCAACTAAGCTAGCTTGAGTTTTTATCACTTCATTTAATAAGGCTAGATAAACATTTTGCCTCGATTTAATCTGCGGGAAATGCCGTTTAATCGAATAATCAGCTAAAGCCTTAAGGTCACTAGGCTCGCCCCATTGCCATGCATATTCAAAGGTCCCTACTCTGATATGACTAGAGCTTACTCTTGTTAAAATAGCCCCCTCAAGTGGTTTTTCTCGGTAAACCTTATCGCCACTTGTTACAACAGCTAAACTACGAGAAGTGGGGATATCAAGGTGATACATGGCTTGAGAAATAATATACTCTCGAAGCATCGGCCCAAGCGAGGCTCGTCCATCTCCCCCACGAGAATAAGGAGTTTTTCCAGACCCTTTAAGTTGGATATCAAAACGTTCACCTTTTGGGGTGACTTGCTCTCCAATTAGCATGGCTCTGCCATCGCCGAGCATGGTAAAATGTCCAAATTGATGGCCAGCATACGCTTGGGCAATGGGCCTGCTAGCCATCGGTAACTTATTGCCAGCTAATATACTAATACCATTTTGACCTTTTAAGGCCAGCGGCTCTAAACCCAGATCGTTTGCTAATTGTTCATTGAAAACAACCAGTTTAGGTTGACTCACAGGCTTTAAATCAATATAATTATAAAATAAATCTGGTAATTCATGGTAGGTGTTTTCCAAATTCCAACCAATATCATTATTATTCATTTTTGTCCTCCCATCGATTTTTAGATAACCATTAGTTTTCATTAAAAAGAGGCAAAAGATAAGCGTAGCCCTGGTCTTCCATTTCTTCATAAGGAATAAATTTTAAGGAACTACCATTGATACAATAACGCATTCCCCCATCTTCTTTAGGTCCATCATTAAAAACGTGGCCTAGATGAGAGTCGCCGATTTGACTTCTGACTTCAATGCGATTCATGCCAAAACCACTATCATTCTTTTCTTTCAAAAATGTTTGATCGATCGGCTTAGTAAAACTTGGCCATCCCGTTCCTGAATCAAATTTATCCGTTGAAGAAAACAAGGGTTGACCCGTTGTGATATCAACATAGATGCCTTCATCTTTCAAGTTAGTGTATTCATGACTAAAGGCCATCTCTGTTTGATTATTTTGGGTAATTTGATAAGCCTCATTATCTAAATTTTCTTTTAATTCTTCTCTTGATGGTTTTGTATAAGAATTATTTTTATCCGACAAATCAATATTACTTTGTTTATAATTTAATTCATTCAAATCATTTTCTGCCCCTGTCTTATTTTGAATCATTGCAATTAAAAAGACTGCCAAGATTATTATGATTAATATTAGTATAATTATTTTGGTTTTCATTTAATTAACCTCTTTGTTTTTTATTATACCAGCCTAAACTTAAAGGCTTATTTTAAAAAAGAGACTTAAATTTAAGCCTCTTTTTTTAAATCAATTATTTTTTTGATTCGATCAGTTTTTTTAATTCCTTAACCGATGGAATTCGTCCACTGATTTCTACTTTTTCATCAATAACAAGAGCCGGGGTCTTCATCACATTATAACGGGCAATTTCTTCGATTCTCTCTTCTTTAACTACTTGAGCATCAATCATAAGCTCATCAAGTGCCTGTTTTACCTGATCTTCTAATTTTTTACATTTCTTACATCCACTACCAAGTACTTTAATAATCATTTTTCCTCCTAGAATTTTTTATTTTAAATTTTAGTATAAAACTACAAAAATAAATAGCCAAAGGCATTAAAGCCATAACCAATAATAAGAATGCCAACTGCAACAATAATCGTAAAGATAAGCAGTAATTTTGTTTTAACAACTTTTTTTAGCATTATCAGTGATGGAAGCGATAAGGCCGTAACTGCCATCATAAAAGAAAGTGCCGTTCCAATGCCGACACCTTTGGCGACCAAGGCCTCAGCAATTGGCAATGTTCCAAAAATATCCGCATACATTGGAATCCCCACTAGAGTAGCCAATAAGACAGAATACCATTTGTCTTGACCTAGGATCATCGAGATTACATCTTGGGGAATCCAATTGTGAATCAAGGCACCAATGCCGACACCAATCAAAATATAAAGCCAGACTCTTTGAATAATTTCTAAAACTTGGTCTTTTGCAAAGACCAAGCGTTGTCGTGTCTTTAATTGGTCCTGACCTGTCTCTGTTATTTTACTACTATAGACAAAGGGTTCGACATATTTTTCTAATTTTGCCTTGCTAATAATGCTCCCGCCAGTAACTGCTAGGATTAAGCCAACTAAAACATAGGCAATGGCAATTTTCCAATTAAAGATACTTGCCAATAAAATAACTGAAGCTAAGTCTACCATTGGTGATGAAATTAAAAAGGAAAAGGTCACGCCAATGGGAAGACCGGCACTTGTAAATCCAATAAATAAAGGAATCGATGAACACGAACAAAAGGGAGTAATGGTCCCTAATAGAGCACCTAAGATATTAGCTGAAATCCCTTTAAAACGACCTAAAATTTTTCGTGTTCGTTCCGGCGGAAAAAAGCTTTGGACATAAGAGATCATAAAAATAAGAACGGATAAAAGAATAAATATTTTTATCACATCATAGATGAAAAAATGAATACTCCCTCCCAATCGTTCTTCAATATTTAAGCCAAAAACATTTTCAACTAAAAGAGCGACTAAGTGGTGTAACCATTCCATTTTTAAGAGTTGATTGTTTAGCCATTCAAATACGATCATTTGCTTATTCCTTTCATCCCTTGCGTGTTTTGAAATCCACACTCTACCAATACGGTACTAGCATTTTTTTGACGCTTTTGATCAATTTTAATCTGGGGATAGCTTTCGCTGTTTTTTAAAATATCATCAATAATCCCATTTAAAGTTTTATTGTCAGTATTTAAGCGGTAAAAAATAAATTTTTCTCTTCTTTGGCTGGTGACTAAATTTAAATCTCTTAATTTTGAAAGACTTTTGGAAATCTTAGGTTGAGCTTGCTCTAAAATATCACTTAATTGACAGACACAAAACTCTTTTTGTGATAATAATAAGATAATTCGAAGGCGGGTTTCATCGGACAACACTTTAAAAAGCTCCGTTAATTTCTTCATAATCCTTCCTTTCATATTCTAATATGTGCATACGTTAATATTACTCCTTGATTTGAAATTTGTCAATAAAAAAATCCTCCAGTGATTACACTAAAGGATTTTTTAATCTTTTTAAAACTCGACCCGATTACGGCCCTTTTCTTTAGCCCGATAAAGGGCTGCATCTGCTCGAAAAACAATACTTTCAGGTAAAAGATCATCTAGATAAGCAGCTACACCAATGCTTATGGTTAATCTAGAACCACTAGAAAAAGGCCACTCTTCAACTTGCGCTCTAATTTTTTCAGCTTTTAAAAGACCATCTTCAAGGCTAGCATTGGGAAGAATGATCAAAAATTCTTCGCCACCCCACCGGCCAACCACATCACTTTCGCGAACATTTTTATTTAAAATAGATACAATTTCAATTAATACCTGATCGCCCACCTGATGGCCATAGCTATCATTGATCCGTTTAAAATAATCAATATCAAGGATTAGAATTGTAAAGGTTGACGAGGCTATTTTTGCCTGGTTTAATTCCTTTAAAAGTGCTTCATCTAACTTTAAGCGATTATAACTTTGGGTTAAAGGATCCGTAATAGAAAGACGGCGAATTTCTTCCTCCATGATTTTACGGTCTGAAATATCACGAATAACCGAGAGAACATGGGGTTTTCCTTCAAACAAAATACGTTTTGCTGAAATTAAGCCAATGTGTTTTTCTTCACGACCATTATAAAATGAAATTTCCATATTTTGAACCTCACCATCAGCTTTTAAGGTTTCAACAAACATATCTTGCTCACGAGAATCAATATAAAAATCACAAATATTAATTGGATTTTTTTCAATTTCTTCTTTGCTAAACTTTGTCATTTTAAAAAAAGCTTGATTATAGGCAATCACACGACCATTTTCGACACTTGAAATTATCGTTGCATCAGGAATTGTTTGAAAGACCATTTCGAAATGTGACCGTGCTTCCTCAATTTCTTGAATTGAGGATTCTAGTCTTTCTGTCATCCGATTAAAGGCATCAGAAAAATCGCCAAGAAAATGAACCCGTTGAGAAAAATCACCATCGGCAATTATTTTTGTCGTCCACGTTAAATTTTTTAAGGACGATTGCAAGTTTTTAAGAGAACCTAAGACGTAACCTGACCCTTTAATTTCATGGGAAAGATTAGCAGTTCCCAATTCACCAGCCGCTTCTCTAGTCGCTTTAATAATTGAAACCAATTCCTGGAATTCTACATTTTCCATAAACGCTTGGGGCAGATCTTCTTTTACTTTAACATCCATTAACAAGGACTTTAAATACTTAAGTAATGGTTTTATCTCATTGTCTTTCATGGCTTTTTCCTTAAAATCTTTAATTCATTACATTGACTTCAAAACGACACGTCCGATCACCGGTACACCAGCAATCAATTTCTTTTACTAAAAATGATTTCTTGGTAAAACCCTCGAACAAGGCGGCAATAAAGCCTTCATCATAGATGCATACTTCATAAGCAGTTTCTGGCAAACCTGAACAATCTAAATCTTCTGATACGGTTAAAACAAATTCTCCTTTTTCTAAGTCTGCTTTTTCAATTCTTAGTATCCCAATTCCTAAGCTTTCTAAATTCTCCTGAACTTGCTTAAGAAAAAAGGTAAAATCATTGGTCTCTTCAATAATGTGTTGATAAAAGCTGGTCCCCGTTAGCTTGCCCGCTTCGTAAAATATTTCATCGGTTTCTTTAGAGCCGACATGCTTTTCAATAATATCTCTAAATGTAAATTGCATCAGCCGATATACTTCTACCCGAGTCGTATTACCGAGGTTGGGACGGCCTTCTTCAATATTCCCTAATAATTCCCAAAAGAATGCGTATTTCCGTTCCATTGCTGTCATCCTCCCTCT
>CAZJGM010000097.1:0-5522 GCA_964545675.1 uncultured Lachnospiraceae bacterium
GGCAAAGTTTTATTAATCAGACGTAATTTTCCACCGGTCCAATACCAATACACGATTGTCGGTGGGAAAAAGGAAGCCGGTGAAAATTTATATCAAGCTTGCAAACGTGAAGTTTATGAAGAGACAAACCTAGTTTTGGAAAGTGCCGAATTTAAAGGGATCGTCGTTAACTCCCTTGAAGGTAAGGACTATGATGTGTTAACCTGCTATTTTTTATCGGAGTCCTTTACCGGGGACTTAAAATCGAGTAATGAAGGCCATGTCGAGTGGTGCAATATTGAGGAAAGTTTTAAAAAAGAAGGCATTAGTGAGTTTTATTTAAAAATATCTCCTTATGTATTTAATCGCGATACTTTTTTTCATGGATCTCTTGTCATGAATGACAATGGTGACATTAGTGATTTTAGACTAGAAAATTGAAATAAAAAAAGGTCTGGAAAAAAAAGGTCTGGTTAAAGTAAAAGATTTTCCACTGCTTATGCATGTTGATGAGATTATTAATCAAGGTGCTTCAGTTGACATTCCTTGGAAAGCCGTTGAAACTGAAAAGTATTAGACCTTTAATCTGGATCTGAAAATTTATTGTTCTTTTTTCATGAAAACTTGATAATAGTCTATTTATTTGATATAATCATAAAATACGTCATGTGAAAAAAAAATGAAAATTTTCGAAGAATAGTTCGATAGGGTTTTACTTAGAATTTGCAAATAAAACAACACGAATACTAGGATGCGAGAGTTTATTAAAAGAGGAGAAAAGATATGAGTGAAAAAGTAATACTTCCAATTGAGAAAAGAGAAAAAGTAAGTGGTAGTGCTGGCAAGCAATTGAGAAAAATTGGTTATGTCCCTGGGGCGATTAATGTAAAAGGTTTGGATTCCCTTTCTATCAAAGTGAAAGAAGATGAATTATTAAAAACAATCGCAAAACATGGTAAAAACTCTTTGTTTACTCTCGAATTAGGCAATGAAAACTATACGACCATGATCAAAGAGATGCAACATTCACCAATAAAAAGAAATGTTCTTAATGTTGTCTTTCAGCAGGTATCAATTACTGAAAAAATTGATATTAACCTTGCAATTAGAATTATCGGCAAGGAAGACGTTGAATATAAGGGCTTTATTGTCGTTCAACAACTCGACCGAATCCCAGTTAGTGGCCTACCACAGGATATTCCTGATTTTATTGAAATTGATGTTTCCAATCTTAATGTTAATGATCATATCAGTATTGGGGATGTTCAATTCCCCGAAGGCATTGAAACAGAACTTGAAGCCGATCAAATGGTTTTAGTCATTTCTGAGTCACGCCTAGAAGAAAGCTTAGAAGAAGATGAAGAAGCAGAAGAGATTGTTCCAGAAGATATGTCTGGCGAACCAATAATGGAAGAAGAGTAAGATAAAAAGAAGATAAAAAAGAAGATAAAAAAGAAGATAAAAAAACAACCACCGATGATGATCAGTGGTTGTTTTTTATCTATAGATTAGAATTGGCTAAATTGAAGGAATCACTAAAAATAATTTTATTTCGACCCGATTGCTTGGCTTTATACATACGGCGATCAGCCATTTCGACCAAATCATAGACCATTAGTTTTTCTTTTTTGATTTCTCGACAATTTGAAATACCAGCACTAAAGGTAAGTTTTATCTTGGTGTTGGCAAATACAAAGGGCTGATTTCTGATAGTATTTAAAATCCGTTCGACGATTAAAAAGCTTTGCGTTTTACTGGTATGATTTAAAACAAGAATAAATTCTTCCCCGCCATAGCGGCCTAGTAAATCATAAGGTCGTAAGTTTTCGCCAATAATTTTGGTGAAATTTTTTAAAACAGAATCACCAATTTGGTGGCCATAAGTATCGTTGACTTTTTTAAAATGATCAATATCAATGATACAGACAGAAAATATTTTTCCGGTCCGTTTATACTCTTCAATGATTTCTTCGGTTCGGCTATAAATACAGCGACGGTTGTAAATATTTGTGAGGGGATCGCGGTTGGATACGTCGAGTATTTCTTTCTCATATTCAATTCGCCTTGTGATATCACGGGCGGCAGCATAAATAAGGTCACCATAGGGATTTGACCGCCACTCAATATGGCGATAATCATTACTTGCACTGATGTAACGATTGACAAAATGGATGACTTTTTGGCCAGATTTAAGTTGTTTCATGGCCTCTAGGGTAGCCGAAAGGTCATCGGGATGGATAAAATCAAGGAAATTACGTTTTTTTAATTCCTCCGATGAATAACCCAAGATATCTTCCCAGGCTTTATTGGTCTTTACAAAATTTCCTTTCATATCGGTGATGCACAGTAAATCGAGGTTAACTGAAAAGAAGCGTTCAAGTTCCAAGGCTTGTTCGTGTTCTTTGGTGATATCAATATTAGTTCCTATCCAGCGAATGGGCGTGCCGTTTTCATCTTTTAGGATACCACCACGGCTTAGAATCCAGCGGTAACTGCCGTCTTTGTGTTTTAGGCGGTTAACAGCTTCATAGGTCTTGGATTTTCCTTTTAGATAGTCATCTGTTAGTTTTTTTATTTTATCGGAATCATCAGGATGCCAGAGGTCTTGCCAAGCCTCGACACTGTTTTCAATTTCATGGTCTTCGTAGCCTAAAATTTGTTTCCACATGGGCGATAAAAAGACTTCCTGATTGATGATATCAAAATCCCATAGGCCAGCTTTGGCTTCATCGAGGGCTAGAAAAAAACGTTTTTCACTTTCCTTTAAGGCTTCTTCTGCTTGTTTTTTTCTACTGATATCAGCATGGGTTCCAAAGAGTTTAACCGGTCGCCCATCGCTATCGGTCTCGACCACCTTACCACTATCTTGAATCCAGACCCAATGACCATCCTTGTGTTTCATGCGAATTTCACAAGCATAGTAGTCAGAGTTACCATTTAAATGCTCAGCAAGGAGTCTGTTGGCAATTTCTAAATCCTTGGGATGGGTAAGTTTAGACCAAGTGTCAATGCAGGCTGGTTGAAGTTCAGCTAAAGAATAGCCAAGGAGCTTAGCCCATTGTTCATTAATGATTATTTCGTCTGTTTGGGCATTCCATTCCCAAGTCCCAAGATTGCTTCCTTCGATGATATTTTCAAGTTTCTGGTATTGGTCTGCTATTTTTTTGGCAAGGATTGCTTTTTCAGTGACATCAACAATGGCCGTTAAAAAGGATTTTTCCCCGAGGTTATTCATGATTTCTATCGAGACTAAAGCATTTAGTAGCTGACCGTTCTGGCATTTTACGAGGATTTCTTCGTCTTTTATTTTTTCGCCACCTACTACTCTAGTGCAGAACTTATTTATTTTTTCGGGTTCAGCAAAAAGTTCGAGATCCCAAGTTGTTTTCCCCAGAAGTTCATCTTTTCTATAGCCGGTCTTTTTTAAAAAAGTATCATTGACCTTGGTAAATTTCCCATCACTTAGACGATTAATGGCCATGGCTAGGGGGTTGTTTTCAAAGACATTGGAAAACAGTTTAACCGTTTCTTTTTCTTTACTAATATCCTTTGAAATGGTGAAGAGGCAATCTTCTTTATTCCATTTTCCAAATTGTATTCGTGTTTCAACCGAATAGGTTTGGCCAAACTTTCCGCAGACTTCTAAGGAACAGTAGTCGGTCTGGCCTTTAAGCATTTTTTCGACAATAATGCTAGCTTCTTCCCTTAGGTCTTCAGGATGGAGGTCTAAAATAGTCATTTCTTTTAATTCAGCAAGGGAATAGCCGAGTTTATTAATAAGGGTTTGGTTGCAATGGATGATCTGGCCCTTAAAAGTGCTAACAATAAGCATATCCGTCATGGTTTCAAAAAAAGTATGAAAATTATTTTTAGATTCAAGGAGTTCTTGTTGAATGTTTTTTCGTTCATAGGCATTGGCAATTATTCCCGAGATTGTTTCTAAAAGTTCTAATTCTTCTTTTTTCCAAGTCCGATTATAGCGGCATTCATCAAAGCCGATAAAGCCTTCTATTTTTTTTCCAATAAGGAGGGGGTAGACGATGATTGATTTTATGCCTTGGGGTTTGAGTCCATCGATAATATCTTGGGGTAGAGTTAAGATATCGCTTGAGGAGATAGAACCTTTCTTACTGAGCAGATCAATCCATGAAGGAATATCTTGATAGTTAATTTTTTGTAAATTATTAATTTGAGGCGTGACCCCTTCACCACACCATTCAAAAACATTATTAACCACATCCTTGCTTTCATTTAAAAAGATGTAAATTCGACTCACGTCAATAAAATTGCCGATATCTTTTAAAATATCATTCATTTCCCAATCAAAATGATCAAAGTGTTGAAAGGATAATGCAATCTTTGACAATAATGTTAATGTTTTCATAAGGACCTCCTATAATAATAAACAATCCCACTCCTATCCTATTACCCAGCCTTATTTAGCCTAGTTGCTATAAGGAAGAAATACCGTTATTAGTTTTTTTACCAAGAATAATTTTTAAAATAAAGTTTTTAGCCGAGATTAATTAAGAAAATGTAATGCAATTAAAGCGATTTTAGATAATACTATAATATTACAAAAATTATAAATTGCAATGATTATTTTCCTTAGCTAACTAATTTAGAATGATAAAGAATCATAATTTATTTTAAAACAATAATTATGATTGAAATTATTTTTCAAAAAGTTTATTGGTGAAAGCTAAAATTGTCCTTAAGCGAGCTAAAAATTTAAAAGTAAAAAAACACCATGACACCATTAAAGATGGACAAATATTTTGATGTTATTGGTAAGAATTTTTTATAGCAGTGGATTGAATAAATTGACATAAGTTTTTGATCTTGACAAAAGTCTGATTTCTAGTTATACTAAATTAAATTGAATATGAATTGATCGGTCCATGATTGAAGATCATGGTTAAAAGGGCAAGTCAGGTGAGAATCCTGCACAGTCCCGCTACTGTAAGGTGATGAAAAACACTTAAGTCAGAAAACCTGCCGATGATTAGTTGCAAGGACTCTACGGTTGATAGAGAGCATCTGTGTGTTATTTTGTTATAATGCGATGAAGCCGTTTACCTAGAGGTAAGCGGTTTTTTTATCGTTATAAATAGATAAAAAAATGAAAAGAGGAAAAAGGATGAAAAAAAATTTAAAAGCTTCGATTATTTTGCTAATGGTCTTGGGCTTTGTGGTTATGTTGAGTGCTTGCACATCAGCCATTGAAGCAGGGACTTACACGGCAACCGTGCCAGCATATCACGGCGAGTTTACGGTGACGACCGAGATTGATGAAGAGGGTAAAATTACTGGGGTAATGGTTGGCGACCACGACGAGACCAAGGGAATTGGTGATGTTGCCATTGAAAAAATACCCAAACGGATTATTGAAGCCCAATCGCTCGCTGTCGATGCGGTTTCTGGGGCGACCGTTACTGGCGATGCGATTATTTCTGGGGTTGCCGATGCCCTCGAACAAGCAGGGGCTAAAGTAGCCGATTATGGTTTTGAACCAGCAACTGTTCAAGCCAAAGAGGAAGAAG
>CAZJGM010000098.1:0-5513 GCA_964545675.1 uncultured Lachnospiraceae bacterium
AAAACAGCACCAAGATAATAGGTTAAAAATCCTTCTAAATACATAAGAAACTATAATAAAATATAAAACCACTTAGAGTTTAAAAGTGGTTTTAGGCCAATAATTTATTAAGCTTTTTTCTTAAGCCCATCGCTTTAATTGTGCTAGGGTCAAGCGTCCTTTATTTGCTGATTTCAATATAGTTGCTTTTTTCATTGGTTTCCTTGACTTAAGGTCAAGTCTATTGTTTTACCCATTTATTATCGATTAATTCAAAGACACCTGGGGTTTTAGCAGGAATTCTACTGCCAGTAGCACCATCATGATCAAAGGCATTATCCACTATTCTTCCTGGTGTGCCTAGGATGGTAACTGACCTTAGCTGGTTATTTGAAAACGCATAACTTCCTATATTAGTCACCGAGTCTGGGATTGTAACTTCGGTTAGCTCGTTTCCTGAAAATGCATAGTCTCCTATTATGCTAGCCGAATTTGAGATTTTAAGTGATGTTAGTTCGTTATCTCTAAAAGCATAAGTTGAGATGAATATAACGGTATCTGGAATGGTCACTGAGCTTAGCCCCTTATTTGCAAAGGGTCCATGAAGCTTGGAGGGGTCTCCAATATGGGTCACTGCTTTACCGGCTATTTTACTAGGAATGACAACATCTTTCGAACCTTTGCCTATATCATAATCCATAATCTTATAACCACCGGCACCATCGCTTTCAAACTCAAAGCCAGCAGCTCTGGCCTCGGCTTCGCTGGCATACTCGTCTAGCCCCTTAGATGCATCTAGGGTTAAAGACCATGTTCCCTGACCAATTACACCAGGAGACCATTTAAACTCAGCATCCTTTGTTTTAGGAGAAACATCAGTGTCTGATAAATAATTGCGATCAACTAATATATCTAACAAGTCCTCTGAAGATTCCTTTTCATCATTAAAGGGATCATTGGCCGGGTCGTTTTGGTAGTTACTGATTCGGCAAGCTTGGGTGGTCCGATTTAAGAGACCGACAGTTGACTCATCCATCAAAACTTTTGAATTTTTCACATAAGCAAGATAAGTCGGGATGGTAAAAGCTGCTAGGATGGCAAGGATGATCAGCACAACGATTATCTCGACGAGGGTAAAACCATTTTTATTGGTTAAGATTTTTGGCCACATATTGTTTCTCCATAAAATTGATTTGGCAATAAAACAATTTTCTTATGCAAAGGAAGATCCTATGATTAGTGAAAATTGTGATCTGTGAAAAATTGATATTAAACGAATGAGTTAGATTAATTCCATTGATACGTTTAAAGTAATTTAAGCTGTAATTAATTATACCCTAAAAGGACTGAAATAACCCTAAAAAATAAGAATAAATGGTTTGTAAAGAGGATAGACGGGATTAGTCAACGACAGCTAGCCTAATTTTTTGATAGTTTTTTAAAGGATAAAAAGAAAAGATAGGATATGATAAATAGACCTTTCAAAGAGTTGAAATAAGATCAACAGATATTGACAAGACAAGCCTAGAGACGTATAATAAAAGCCTAGAAAAGGAATTAATATAGGCAAATATTCCCAGTAGCGTGAGGCCAGCTCCCTGTTTCCAATTCTTGGAAACAGGGAGCTTTTTAAATTCTAAGCAAGTTGCCCCAGCCACTTTATACTAAGAAAGGAAAAATTATGAACCTAGCACTGATCACTATTATCGTTTACCTCTACGTCTTTATCCTCGGGATCGTCGTGGGGAGTTTTTTAAATGTTGTTATCTACCGCCTCCCTTTAGGTATCTCCATTGCCAAGGGTCGGTCTTTTTGTCCTAGCTGTAAAAGTCCGATTAAAGCCACTCAGAATATCCCCTTATTTAGCTTTCTTTTTTTAAGGGGACGTTGCAGCCATTGTGGGGGAAAGATCTCTTGGCGTTATCCCTTAGTTGAAGGGCTGACTGGGGTCTTAGCCATGGTTTCCTTCTGGGTTTTTGGCTTAAGCCTACAGTTTTTAATTGTCTTTATCGCTACGGCACTCTTAATAACTATTGCTTTTATTGACCTCGATACGATGACTATCCCAAATTCCTTAGTGATTGCTTTAATTGTTCCGGCCTTGGCAAGTTTTTTTGTCTTTCCGGAGATTAGCCTGATCTCTCGCTTAATTGGGATTGTTGTTGTTTCCGCCCCCATGCTTTTACTTACCCTTATTATCCCGGATGCCTTTGGCGGTGGGGATATTAAATTAATGGCGGTAGCCGGTTTTATGATTGGCTTTGCCAATACCCTACTAGCGACCTTTATTGCCCTTTTGCTTGGTGGGGGCCTTGCCATCTATATCTTGGCTAAAAAAAAGGGAGGCAAACATATAGCCTTTGGCCCTTATCTTTGCATTGGTATTTATCTGGCTCAAAACTTTGGTACGGCAATAATAGGGTGCTATTTTAGCCTGTTTGGGTTATAATATAGGGTAGTATAAAAGTGGAGGACCTATGCCAATTTTTAAGTATAAGGCTAAAAATATTGAATCAAAGATCATCCAAGGGACCATGGAGGCAAGCGATCCCGATACGGTGCGACGGCTCTTGCGAGAAGAACAGATCTTTTTGATTAAAATAAAGGAAATGGAAGTTGTTAAGAAACCCTATAAACTAAAGTCTAGCGAACTTTCTGATTTCTCTAGGCAGATGGCTGGCATGTTAGGGTCGGGGATTTCGGTGATTCGGGCCATTAAGATCATGGAAGAACGGGATGTGAAACCGGCCATTAAAAAGGTTTATACGATTATTTACGATGAAATCCAGCGGGGCAACACCCTTTCGGAAGCCATGGAAGTTAGCGGCGGCTCTTTTCCGGAATTGATGATTAATATTTTTAAGGCTGGCGAAGCCAGTGGACAATTAGAAGACGCAGCCCGAAAAATGGCCGATCATTATGATAAGGAATATAAATTAAAGGGAAAAATCAAAAGTGCCATGACCTATCCGATCATCCTTTTTGGGGTGACAATTTTAGTGGTTATTCTGGTCTTTACCTTGATTCTTCCCCAGTTTTTCACCCTTTTTGACGACATCGAATTACCGGCATTAACAAAAGCCATGCTGGTTATTAGTAACTCATTGACCCAATACGGCCTTTTTTATATTATTGGCCTATTGATCTTGATTGCAACGGCTTTGTACTTAAGGAGTATTCCCCAAATTCGTTTGGCCATGGATCGCTTTAAATTAAAGATCCCCAAAATAGGCAAGCTCTTAGAGACCATTTATACCGCTCGTTTTGCCAGAAATTTAAGTTCCTTGTATTCGAGTGGCCTATCGATGATCAATGCCCTTAATATCGGCGGGACGACGGTGGGCAACGCCTATATCTTATCGCAGTTTGCCCAAGTGGTCGATTTGGTTAGGACTGGCGAACCCTTGTCATCAGCCATTGAAAGTGTTGATGGCTTTGATGCCAAACTGGTGGCGACCATTTATATCGGTGAAGAATCCGGGCGACTGGATGAAATGTTGGAAAATGTCTCTGATGCCTTTGATTATGAAGCAGAAATGGCCACCACCCGATTGGTTACCTTTATTGAACCGATTATGATTATTTTTATGGCCATTGTGGTCGGGGCTATTATTTTATCGGTGATGTTACCAATTATGACCTTATATCAAAACATAGGCTAGGAGGAAATTTATGGAGACAATTATCTTTTTTTCAAATAATGCCATTGAGATCATTCAAGGAACAAAGAAAAAACAAACTGTGATTATCCAAAATTTTCAGACTATTCCCTTAGAAAGAGGGGCCATGCTCAATGGGGTCATTACTGATGTGGAAATGGTTGAAGAGGCCTTAAGGGAAGCTAAAAAGACCAGGTCTTTTAAAAACACCAAACTGATTATTGATAGCGGCTTGATTCTGTCTAAAAATATCGAAATTCCAAAATTGAAAGCCAAAGAAAAAAAAGACTTGGCCAGCCAAGAATTTGACGATATGGCCGGAAATTACCAAGACCTAATTGTTGATTACACCTTAATTCCTGGTGAAAAAAAAGAAAATATGCTCTGCATAGGCCTTGAAAAAGGGGTCTTAGATGTTTATGTGGGAGTCTTTAAAAGACTAAATATTAAAATTAAATCGGTTGATGTCGGTCTAAATTCAATCATTCAATACGTTAGCCAGACCAAAGACTTTAAGGGCCAGACTTTCGCCCTTAATATTGTCGACGGCAATAATATGTTCTCGCTTCTCTTTGATGAGGGACGTTATATCTTTTCTAATCGTTACCGCTTGATGGCCGAGCGAGGAACGCCGGAATTTAGGGATGAACTTTATAGCAAATTATCGACACTGGTCCAATTTCATAAGTCACAGCAATATGAATCCCTTTTAAATATGAGTCTCTATGTGGGAATTAATGAGGGAGAACTTCAAGGGCTTCAAGAAATGATGATGGAAATCAACCTTTTTATGATGCCCCAAACCCCAAATATCCGGTCAAACCCGCAGATCGAAGAGGATTTTGACGATTATTTCTTGATCAGTTGCGGATTTTTTTCCCATAAAAAAGCGATTGATCTCTTAAAAGTCTATCAAAATTATGGGAAAAAGAAGAAAGAATTGACCAAGTTTCAAAAGGCCCTTATTTTCCCGATCACGATGATAGCCTTATTTTTGGGGGTGTTTTTAGCCTTTTTCGCCCTTGGGAAAAACATGGAAAATAATTTATTGGCAATGAATGCCTATATTGATAATCCTGAAAATCAGGCTCTTTTTATGGAGGCAGACAATATATCTTCCCAATTAGATGCCATTAATAGTGAAATTTTAAAATTAGAAGCCATCGATGAAGCGATTTCGTCAAAACCGCTGATCATCACAGAAAGAATGAAGCAATTAGAAGCCCTGCAAAATGGGGTGATTAAATGGACAGCCATGACTTATGATGAAAAAGAAGGGGTCCTCCATCTCTCAGCCTATGCCAATAGTGAACGTGAAGCAGCCCAATATATTGAACGGATTGAAGGAACCGGCTATTTTTACCATGTTCAATATGTTGGTTATGCCGAGCGCGAAATGGAAAGAAGTCAGACGACATCAACAGCTGCCATAGCCGGTCAAACAGGAACGAGGCCGACATCAACGACCGATACCACCAAGGTGGTTGTTTATGGTTTTGAAGTCGATGCCTATTTAAAGGCGGGGGAATAAGATGAAAAAACTGACCAGACGAGAAAAACTCTTAATTTATATTCTTAGCTGTTTTCTTATTTTAACAGCCGGTATTTATTTTATCCTATTGCCAGGCTACGCCAGTTATTCGACCATAAAGGACCAATATGACGAGGCCAAATATACCCAAAGCACCATGGAAGCGGCGATTGAAAGCATCCCACAACTCGAAATGGCCAAGGAAGAAGGTTTTTTGAAGATTGCCCAAAAACAAGAACCCTTTTCTGATCGGCTGACTAATGAAGGCCTTGATAAGGTCTTAACCCCCCTATGTTTAAGCTATCAATTGTCCCCCAGGCGTTTAAGTGTCCTTAGTAATGGGT